>NZ_JBEOWI010000020.1:0-130054 GCF_040296005.1 Kitasatospora sp. NPDC002551
CGGTTCGGGGGGGTCGTCGCCGCGGGGGGGGGGGGGGGTGCCCGGGTTCCCGGGCGCCGCGGGTGGGGGGGGCCGGGGGGGGAGGGGCGGTACCCTCCCCGGCGGACGGACCGTCAGTGCGCCGGGGCCGCCGTCTCCCGCAGCTCGCCCTCGGCGAGCCGCAGCCGGCGGGTGATGCCGATCCCGTCCAGGAAGCGCTCGTCGTGGCTGACCACCACGAAGGCGCCGCGGTAGGCGTTCAGGGCGTTCTCCAGCTGCCCGGCGCTGACCAGGTCGAGGTTGTTGGTCGGCTCGTCCAGGAGCAGCAGGTGCGGGGCCGGCTCCGCGCACAGCACGCAGGCCAGCGTGGCGCGCAGTCGCTCGCCGCCCGACAGCACCCCGACCGGCAGGTGGGCGCGGGCGCCGCGGAACAGGAAGCGGGCGAGCAGGTTCATCCGCTCGGCCTCCGGGCGCTCCGGCGCGTAGGCGGCGAAGTTCTCGGCGACGGTGCGCTGCGGGTCGAGCAGGTCGAGGCGCTGCGACAGGTGGGCGATGCGCCCGTCGGCCCGCCGCAGCTCGCCGCACTCGGGGACGAGGTCCCCGGTGAGCAGCCGCAGCAGCGTGCTCTTGCCGCTGCCGTTGGGGCCGGTCAGCGCGATCCGCTCGGGGCCCCGGACGGTCAGGTCGACGCCGGGACCGGCGAAGACCTCCTTCTCGCCGAGCCGCACCCGCAGCCCCTCGCCGACGAACAGGGTGCGCCCGGCGGGCACCTGGGTGTCCGGCAGGTCCAGCACGATCCGCTGCTCCTCGCGCAGCGCGCGCCCGGCCTCGTCGAGCCGGGCCTTGGCGTCGCCGACCCGGCCGGCGTGCACCTGGCCGGCCCGTCCGGCGGCCTCCTGCGCGCCGCGCTTCATGTTCCCGGCGAAGATCTTCGGCAGGCCCGCGTTCTTCAGGTTGCGGGCGGCGTTGCTCTGCCGGCGGTCGGCGCGCTCGCGGGCCAGCTGCATCTCCCGCTTCTCCCGCTTGAGTTCCTGCTCGGCGTTGCGGACGTTCTTCTCGGCGACCTCCTGCTCGGCCCGCACGGCCTCCTCGTAGGCGGTGAAGTCGCCGCCGAACAGGCGCAGTTCGCCCCGGTCGAGTTCGGCGATGCGCTCCATCCGGTCGAGCAGCGCGCGGTCGTGGCTGACCAGCAGCAGACAGCCGTGGAAGTCCTCCAGGGTGTCGTACAGCCGGTGCCGGGCGTCCAGGTCGAGGTTGTTGGTGGGTTCGTCGAGCAGCAGCACGTCGGGCCGCTTCAGCAGCTGGCCCGCCAGGCCCAGCGAGACGACCTGGCCGCCGCTGAGGGTGCGCAGCGTGCGGTCGAGGGTGAGGTCGGCCAGGCCCAGGCGGTCCAGCTGGGCGCGGGTGCGCTCCTCGATGTCCCAGTCGTCGCCGATGGTGGTGAAGTGCCGTTCGTCGACGTCCCCGGACTCCACCGCGTCGATGGCCCGGATGATCCCGGCGACGCCCAGCACCTCGGCGACGGTCAGCTCGGCGGTCAGCGGAAGGGTCTGCGGCAGGTACCCGAGGGTGCCGTCCACGGTGATCGACCCGGCGGTGGGCTTGAGGTCGCGGGCGATCAGCCGCAGCAGCGTGCTCTTGCCGCTGCCGTTGGGGGCGACCAGGCCGGTGCGGCCGGAGCCGACGGCGAAGGAGAGGTCCTGGAAGACGGGGGTGTCGTCGGGCCAGGAGAAGGACAGGCTGGAGCAGACGACGGAAGCGCCGGACATGGGAACGACCTCGCGGAGTGAAGGCTTCCAGGGGCAGGGAAGGACACACCTGTCCCCTGGGCGGACAAGGGGGAGGAGGGGACGACAACCGGGCCGCGGCAACGGTGCTTCCACGCACCGGCGAGCGGCCTGTCGGTCCGGGTATCACCCGGAGATGTCGTCGTCCACCACCATGTCCGGTCTCCTCGACTGAAGATCAACGTTCTTGCCAGCATAACAGCACGGCCCGCCGGGCGCCGTTGGTTTTCCGCCGCCGGGGAGGCCCTCTCGACGCGGTGGGCCGTGCGCGGCATGCTCGGTTCCCGTGCGCGGCCGGTGGCCGCCGCACGCCTCCGCCGTCCGACCGAAGGAGCCCCGTGGACCGTCTCGTGCTGGACCCGACCGGCCGTGACCGTGACGCCGAGACCGCCGAACTGCACGCCCGCGGACCGGCGACGCCCGTGGACATCCTGGGGGTGAAGGCCTGGGCGGTGGCCGACCCGGACCTGCTGGAGGAACTGCTCAAGGACCCCCGGGTGTCGAAGGACCCCCATCGGCACTGGGCGGGGTTCCCCGAGGTCGTCTCCGCCTGGCCGCTGGCCCTGTGGGTGAACGTGCGCAGCATGTTCACCGCCTACGGCGCGGACCACCGGCGGCTGCGCCGGCTGGTCGGCACCGCGTTCACCGCCCGCCGCATCAACGCGCTCGCCGGGCGCGTCGAGGAGCTGACGGACGCCCTGCTGGACGAGCTCGCCGCCACGCCGCCCGGCGCGCCGGTGGACCTGCGCGAGCGCCTGGCCTACCCGCTGCCGATCCGGGTCATCGCCCAACTCCTCGGCCTTCCCGGTGAGTTGGTGGACCGCTTCCGGGCCCATGTGGACGGCGCGTTCGACACCACGCTCACCACCGAGGAGTCGGAGGCCAATGCGGTGGCCTTCTACGGGATGCTCGGCGAGCTGATCGCGGCCAAGCGCCGTGAGCCCGGCGACGACCTGACCTCCGCGCTGATCGACGCCTGCGACGGTGCGGCCGGGAGCGAGGCCGGGAGGGACGACGCCGGCAGCGCTGAGGCCGGCAGCGGCGAGGCCGGGCTGAGCGAACAGGAACTGCTCGACACCCTGCTGCTGGTGGTCTCGGCCGGCTACGAGACGACCGTGAACCTGATCGACAACGGCATCGCCGACCTGCTCACCCACCCCGACCAGCTCGCCCTGGTGCGCGGGGGCAAGGCCGGCTGGGACGACGTGGTCGAGGAGGCGCTGCGCCGCGACGCGCCCGTCGCCCACCTGCCGCTGCGCTACGCGGTGGAGGACATCGCGCTGCCGGGCGGGGTGACCGTGCGCCGCGGCGAGGCGATCCTCGCCTCCTACGCCGCGGCCGGCCGCCACCCCTCCCGGCACCAGGACGGCGACGCCTTCGACGTGACCCGGGTGGACAAGGACCACCTGGCCTTCGGCCACGGCGTGCACTTCTGCCTCGGTGCCCCGCTCGCCCGCCTGGAGGGCCGCACCGCGCTGAGCAGGCTCTTCGAGCGCTTCCCCGACCTCGTCCTCGCGCCGGGCGCCGACCTGCGGCCCGTCGAGTCGCTGATCTCCAACGGCCACCGCACGCTCCCCGTGCTGCTGCACGGACCGCGCCCCTGACGGCCGGAACGCGCCCGCGCCGCCCCGGAACGGCTCCGGGACGGCGCGGGCGCGCGGGGCTCACTGGCCCATGACGTACTTGACGGTCGGTCCGGTGGTCCAGCCGCCGTCCACCGCCAGCTCGGCGCCGGTGACGTAGGAGGCGTCGTCGGAGAGCAGGAAGACCACCGCGGTGGCGATCTCGGGGGCCTCGCCGACGCGGCCCATCGGAGTGTTGGGGTAGTTGCCCTCGCCGCGCCGGATGCCGACCGAGGCCGTCATCGGGGTGTAGGTCATGCCCGGGTGCACCGAGTTGACCCGGATCCGCTCGGTGCCCAGCTCGACCGCGCCGACCTTGCTGAGGCCGCGCACGCCCCACTTGGAGGCGCCGTACCCGGCCGTCAGCGCCAGGCCCATCAGGCCGGCCGCCGAGGAGATGTTGACGATCGAGCCGCCGCCGGCCGCGCGCAGCGCCGGGACGACCGTCTTGATGCCGATGAACACACCGGTCAGATTGACGTCCAGCACCTTGCGGAAGTGCTCGACGCTCTCCTCCACCAGCGGGGTGCCGGTGGAGATGCCCGCGTTGTTGACCAGGCCGTGCACGGCGCCGAACTCCGCCACCGCGAAGTCCACCACGCGCTGCCAGTCCTCCTCGGAGGTCACGTCGTGCCGCACGAACCGCGCCCGCTCGCCGAGTTCGGCGGCGGTGGCCTTGCCGTCGTCCTCCAGGACGTCGGTGATCACCACGTTGCCGCCGGCCGCGACGGCCAGCCGGGCGGCCTCGGCGCCCAGGCCGCGGGCGCCTCCGGTGATGATGACGGTCTTGCCGGTCAGGTCGTTCATGACGTGCTCCTTCGGGGTGCGGGGGCCAAGAGCATGGCGGTGGAGACCGCCACCAGGTCGGCGAGGAAGGTCTCCTCGTCCGTCAGCGGTTCGGCCCCGGTGAGGTACTGCTGCGCGCGGTCGGCGAGCGCCGCGCCGATCAGGGTGAGGACCAGGTCGAGCCGCTCCAGCCGGATCGGCTCCGGCAGGGCGGAGATCCGCTCCTCGGTCAGCTCGATCAGCCGCCAGTAGCCGCCGCCGGCCAGGGTGGGGTGGGGCGTGCGGGTGCGGACGCCGCTGCGGTGGCTGACCTGCGCGGAGATCCGCAGGCAGCGCCGACCCTGCTCGGTGCGCAGCTCGGTGGCCTCGGCGGCGACGAGCGCGTGGAGCAGCCCCGCCGGGTCCGCGTCCGCGAGCCCGGCCAGGCGCGGCGCGAGCGCCCGCTCGGTGCGCTCCTGCCGGGCGGCCATGATCGCGTCGAGCAGGCCCTCGCGGGAGCCGAAGTGGTACTGCACGGCGGACGGGTTGCTCTGCCCGGCCAGCCGGACGATGTCCTTGGTCAGCGAGGCCTCCACGCCCCGGGTGGCGAAGAGCTCCTCCGCCGCCCGCAGCAGCCTCTCGCGGGTCTCGTGGCCCGCCGACGTCCTTGCCATGCCCGCAAGATTAATACTGCCCATTATTAAACGCAACGGAGTCGGGCCCTCCGGTCCGCCCGCTCGATCGCTCGCTCCCGCTCGGGGGCGGGCCGTAGACTGCGGGGCGTGTCCTCTTTCTGCATGAAGCCCTGGTTCTGCCGCTGACGGCGGCGGAACCCGACGGATTTCTCGCCCGCCGTCCTGGCCCTGTGCCGGGCGGCCCCGCGTGCTGCCCGGCTCCATGACGAGCTGAGAGAACACGCATGCTTCGCACGACTTCTTCCTCTTCCCCTCTTCCCGCCCTGCTCCGGGCCCTTCCGGCCGGCGCCGCCGCGCACGTGCGCGCCGAGGGGATCGTGGTCCGGCTCGGGGAGCGCACGGTGCTGTCCGGCGTCGACGTGACGGTCTCGGCCGGTTCCCGTCTGGCCGTCGTCGGCGAGAACGGGCGGGGCAAGACCACCCTGCTGCACGTGCTGGCCGGCGCTCTGACGCCCGACGAGGGCACGCTTTCGCGTACCGGGACCCTGGCGCTGGTCGAGCAGACCCTGCCCGCCGAGGACGGGCGCACCGTCGGCGACCTGGTCGGGGAGGCGGTCGGGGACTCCCTGACCGCCCTGGACCTGCTGGAGCGCGCGACCGGGGCCCTCGCGCAGGGCGAGCCCGGCGCGGAGGACGCCTACGCCCAGGCTCTGGAGGCCGCCACCGCCCTGGACGCCTGGGACGCCGAACGGCGCGTCGACGTCGCCCTGGAGGGCCTGGGCGCCTGCACCGACCGCGACCGGCGCCTGGCGACCCTGTCGGTCGGGCAGCGCTACCGGGTGCGCCTGGCGGTCGTGCTGGGTTCGGCCACCGATCTGCTGCTGCTGGACGAGCCCACCAACCACCTGGACGCCGCCGCGCTGGATTTCCTGGCACGCCGGCTCCGCGAGCGCCCCGGGGGCGTGGCCGTGGTCAGCCACGACCGGGCGCTGCTGCGCGAGGTCGCCACGGGCTTCCTGGACCTGGACCCGAGCCGGGACGGTCTGCCCCGCCTGTACGCCGGCGGCTACGACGGCTGGGTCGAGGGCCGCCGCCGTGAGCGGGAGCGGTGGGAGCAGGAGCACGCCGCCCAGCAGGCCGAGCACGCCCAGCTGACCCGGGCCGCGGAGGAGGCCCGCGGGCGCCTGCAGACCGGGTGGCGCCCGGGCAAGGGCACCGGGAAGCACCAGCGCGCCACCCGTGCCGCCGGGGTCGTGCAGGCCTTCAACCGGCGGGTGGACGACCTGGAGCGGCACCGCATCACCGTGCCCGAGCCGCCCCGGAGCCTGTCCTGGCCCGACCTGCGCACCCCGGCCGGACGCGAGGTGCTGCACGGGCGGGACCTCACGGTCGCCGGACGGCTGCGCCGGCCGGTCGGGGTGACGGTCGGTGGTGGCGACCGGCTGCTGCTGACCGGCCCGAACGGCGCGGGCAAGTCCACCCTCCTGGGCGTGCTGGCCGGGCAGGTGCGCCCCACCGGCGGCAGCCTGCACGTGCACCCCGGCGCGCGGGTGGCCCTGCTGTCCCAGGAGGTGCCCGCCTGGAACCCGGAGCACACCGCCCACCGCACCTACGAGGCGCACGTGGACCGGCTCCGCTCGCGCGGCCTGGCGGGGCGGGCGCCCTCGCTCAGCGGGCTGGGCCTGCTGGACGCGATCGCGCTGCGCACCCCGGTGGGGCGCATGTCCCAGGGCCAGCAGCGGCGCCTGCACCTGGCGATGTGCCTGGCCGAGCAGCCCGACCTGCTCATGCTCGACGAGCCCGCCAACCACCTGTCCGCCTCCCTGGTCGACGAGCTGACCCGGGCTCTGACCACCACCGCCTGTGCGGTCGTGGTCGCCACCCACGACCGGCGGATGCTCGCCGACCTGGCCGGCTGGCCCCGCCTGGACCTGTCCGGACCGGGGCAGGAGTGAACGCTCCTGGCCCGCGCCGCCGCCCGTCCGACTCCCGGACGGGCGGCGGACCCTGGGGCAGGAGGGAGCGCGGGCGCGAGTCGGTGAAGCGATGAAGGCGAACCCTTTTCCGTGCGCCCGGAATTGGTTTTCCGCGCCCGCGCGTGACGGGAAGGAAGGTGTGATCGGGCCTTTTCCGCGCGGATTTCACGCGGCTCAGCGGAAACTCCTTCCCCATCCGCCACGTACGCCACCGCAGCCCGTCGTGCGGCGGTCAGCGGAATTCCCCCCACCGTAAACCCGTGGAAATCCTCCTTGACGCCCCCAATCCCCGACGGGATTATTTCCCGGGCCGCGCCCGAGTCGCGGTGCACCTCCCACGGCACGTTCAACGGAGGACGAACAATGGAGCAGTCGGACACGTCCGCGATGCGCTCGGCCACCGGTTCCGGCCGGCGGACCTTCCTGCGCGGCGCCGTCGGCGTCACCGCGCTGGGCCTGGTGGGGGCCGCAGGGGCCGTCCGGGCCGAGGCCGCCCCGGCGCCCGGCCAGGCGCGGCTGAACGCCACGCAGAACAACTGGCGCTTCTGTCAGAAGTGTTTCGTCATGTTCTTCTGGGGTTATCCGTCCGACGGCGTCTGTCCGGCGGGCGGCGCCCACAGCGCCCAGGGCTACAACTTCATCCTGCCCTACGACGTCCCGGAAACCGCCACCGCACAGCGCAACTGGCGTTTCTGCCAGAAGTGCTACTCGATGTTCTTCTGGGGTTATCCGTCCGACGGCGTCTGTCCGGCCGGTGGCGCCCACAGCGCGCAGGGATTCAACTTCGTCCTGCCGCACGACGTCCCGGAGACCCCGACCCAGCAGCGGAACTGGCGTTTCTGCCAGAAGTGCTACTCGATGTACTTCTGGGGCTACCCGACCGACGGCGTCTGTCCGGCGGGCGGCGCCCACAGCGCGCAGGGCTACAACTTCGCCCTGCCGCACAGCTGACCGGCCCCGCGGGCGGGCCGGGAGCAACGGCCCCGGCCCGCCCGCGGGTGCGGCGCTCAGGTCCCGCAGGGGTCCGGCGGCTCGTCCCCGTCGCGGCCCGCGCCGGCGGGCTCGGAGCGGTAGAGGTGCACGGAGGAGCAGCGGACGCTGCCCCGCGCTCCCCGGCCGTCCGCGAGGAGCAGCCGCCGGAGCGGTCCGGGCTCCGGCGCCTCGGTGATCGTGAGGGCGTCGTCGTAGTGCGGCACGACCGTCATCTCCCGCACGCCCCGGAACTCGACCTCCAGCATGCCGAACCCGGGCCGGCCGTCCCGGCTCCGCAGGACCAGCCGGCCGTCCTCGGGCGCGTAGGTGTGCAGGACGGCGGTGTGCTCCAGCACGATGAGCGGTTCGCCCACCGCTCCGGTCAGGCCCTCCGCGCCGCCGAGCGGCGTCCTGCTCCGGGCCTGCCGGAAGGCCATCCTGGCGAAGTCCGAGGGGCCGAACCCGACGTTCTCCGGCCGTGCGACGAACCGGGGGCCGACCGCCTCGGCCAGGAGCGCGTCCGAGACGGTGCCGCCCGGTCCGAGGCCGCTCCACTCGGCGGCGCGGACGGCGGCGACCGGGTCCAGGTCGAAGGCGATGCCCAGCCGGACCGCGATCTCGTGCGCCCGCTCCACCGGGCCGCACGCGCAGTCGTGCCGGGCGGCCAGCCACCGCAGCGTCTCGTGGACCGAACCACCGTGCCGCGCGGCGTACTCCCGCAGCGCCAGGGTCTCGGCGTGCTCCCTCCGCCTGTCCTCCTCGGCGAGCTCGTCGCGGGTCGGCCTGCGCTGGCGGGCGGGCGGCAGCGGGGTGTTCCCGTCCCGCGTCATGCCGCGGCCTCCCGGGGGTCGAAGCGGTACACCCCGACGGAGCGGCAGACCACGAAGTCGCGCACGTCCCCGTCCCTGAGCAGCAGCCGCCGGGACGATCCGCCGGGTGTCGGGGGCACGAGCGCGTCCATCGCGGCCACCGCCTCGGCGTCCGCCCCGTCGGCGGTCCCCGCGGCGGGGGCGTGATCGACGACGAGGTCCCGGTACTCCGGGCGGACCCGCATCCCGAGGATCGACTCGAACTCGACGTCCAGGAACGAACCGTCACCGCCCGGGCCCGCCGGCCGGCCGCGCAGGACGAGGAGCCGGTGGAGCCCGTACCGCAGGAGCCGGAACTCCCCGGGCAGGCGGACGGGCAGGTCGTCCTGGGTGGCCTTCAGCACCATGCGCCGGGGTCGGCGGGCCGAGGACCGCGCCCGGTCGACGACACCGGCGTCCAGTTCCTCGGTGCGCGGCAGCAGCCGCCCGACCTGCAGGTCCAGCCCGGCCTCGTCGACCCGTCCGCCCCGGTCCAGGCCGGACCAGGCGAGGACGAGCTGCGCCTGGCCGTAGGTGATCCGGAACGCCTGCCAGACGATGGATCTCAGGGCCGCGCGCAGGGCGTGGGGCTCCTCCCCGGCGCCCCGGGGCAGTCCCAGCTCGGCCCCCAGCCACCGTGCGGTCTCCAGGGGGGATCCCCCGTTCGCGGCGGCCACCTCCCGCGCCCGCCGCACCAGTTCGCGCTCGGACTCCATGCCTGTGCCGCCCCCCTGTTGCCGTTGGCGACATCCAAGCCCACCGGTCCGGTGGGTGCCAGTGGCCTCAGCCGCCGGGAGGGGCCGGGAGGACGGCGACGGCCAGCGGGAGGTGGCCGACGGGCAGGCGGGTGGTGCGGCCGGTGGCGGTGTCGACGACGGTGAGGCCGTCCCAGCCGCCCTCGCGGGTGAAGCCGCCGGAGACGTAGGCCGTGCGGGCGTCGGGGGAGAGGGTGACGGTCTCGTGCGGGCCGTCGAGCGGGACGAGGCGCTCGGTGCCGTCGGGGGAGCGGATGGTGAGGGAGGGGCCGGCGTCGGTCGCGGGATCGATCGGCCCGGTGCCCACCACGTGGAGGGTGCCGTCGGGGGCGGCGGTGACGCCGTGCTGGTGGGTGTTGGCGGTCATCGGCTCGACGGTGACCCGGCCGGTGGCCGGGTCGACGACGGCCAGGCGCTCGCCCTCGAAGGGCAGCAGCAGCGCGCCGTCGGACGGGCGCACGGCGGTGTAGTGGGGCTTGAGCCAGGAGCCCAGGCCGCCCTCGGTGCCGTACGGGGCGACCTCGACGCGGCGGGCCCGCCAGGTGTCGGTGGCGACCACGGTGACGTCGAAGGAGTCGTGGTCGGTGACGTAGACGGAGCGGCCGTCGGCGGAGACGTCCACGTCGAAGGGGCGGCGGCCGACCGGCACGACCTGGGTGACCGTGCGGGTGGCGGTGTCGACGACCTCCAGGGTGCCGTTGCCGCCGGGCACGTTGACGCCGACGTAGATCCGGCTGCCGTCCGGGGAGAGGGCGAGGCCCATGCCGCCGCCCCGGTACTCGCCGGTGGTCACGGGGCCGGTGCGGGTGGTGTGGGGGATCAGCGCGGTGCGGGTGCGGGCGGCGGTGTCGACGACGGCGACGCCCTCGGCGGTGGCCACCCACGCGGTGCCGTCGGGGCCGACGGCCAGTCCGTACGGGGCGGTGCCGACGCGGACGGAGCCGAGGCCGGCGGCGCGGCCGGTGGCGGTGGGGTCGACGAAGGTGACGGTGTCCGCGCCGAAGTCGGTGACGAGGAGGGCGGGGGAGGGCGCGGTCGGCGCCGACGTGGGCGCGGTGGCGGGTCCGGTGGTGGTGGGGGTGGCGGGTCCGGGAACGGCGGCCGTGGTCGCGGCCGGCGGCGTCGGCGCGGTCTCCCCGCAGGCGGCCAGCAGCACCAGGGCCGTGGCGGCGCCGGCGGCGGCCCGCCCGAGGGCGCTGCGGGCGGCGGCGCTTCGGGCGCTCACCGCTGCTCCGCCGCGAGCAGGGTGGCGGCGAGTTCGCGGAAGCCGCGGCGTTCGGCGTGGGCGCGGGCCGTGACGCCGTCGGAGTCCGGCAGGAGCGGATCGGCGCCGTGGGCGAGCAGGGCGTCCACCACCTCCTGGTGGGCGGCGCCGCCGTCGCCGAGGACGACCGCCTCCAACAGGGCGGTCCAGCCGAGGTCGTTGACGTGGTCGACGTCGATGGCGGTCTCGGCGAGCACGGCGCGCACGTACCCGGCGTGGCCGCGTTCGGCGGCGGGGATGAGCGCCACCCCGCCGTAGCGGTTGCGGCGGGCGAGGTCCGGACCGCCGGGGAGCAGGGCCCGCATCATCGCCACGCTGCCGGTGACCCCGGTGACCGGCCACGGGCTGTCCAGCCGGGCGTCCTGGGCGTTGACGTCGGCCCCGGCGGCGACCAGCAGCCGGGCGACGGCGACCTCGTCGGCGAGGGCGGCGTGCAGCAGCGCGGTGCGGCCGTCGGCGTCGCGCGCCCCCACGTCGGCGCCCGCCGCCAGCGCCGCGCGGGCGGCGTCGGGGTCGCCCTCGCGCGCGGCGGCCGTCAGGGCGTGGTCGGCCGGGGACGGGGCGCGATCGGTCATCAGGGGCTCCTCCACTGGGCGGCGGTCCGGCGGCCGGGCGGGGGCGCCTCGGCCGGCTCCCAGCCTGCGCCATCGGACCGCGCCGCGGAATCGGTGGCTCGGCCCGTCCGGCGCAGCCGTCCGGTGGACCCGGGGGTCATCCGATCGGACGACCCCGGGGTCCACCGGGGCCCGTTCTCACCAGGAGAGCGGGTAGCGCACCGGGTGGCCGCCGATCCGGCCCGGGAGCAGGCCGATCGCCACGAGCAGGACGGTGGAGAGCGCGAGCAGGGGCAGGAACGGCCAGGCGTGCGGTGCCTGGAGGACCACGACCACGGCGCTGGCGACGGCCGGGGAGTGAGAGAGGTGGCAGAGCATCATCGCGCCGAGCGCGAGTCCGGCGGCGATCGCCGCGCCCCAGGCGGTGCTGCCGGTGACGGCGAGGGTGGCGTAGCCGATGAGGGCGGAGAGCAGCTGACCGCCGATCACGTTGCGCGGCTGGGAGATCGGCAGCCCGGGCGCGCCGTGCACCAGGGCCGCGCTGGCGGCGACCGGCGGTATCAGCAGCGGTTGGTGGACCACCACGCCGATGCCGGCCAGCAGGAGCAGCGCCCCGATGGCGAAGGCGGACGCCCGCAGGGCGTGCAGCGGATGAGGCCGGGAGGGCTTGGTGGTGGGCGGCGTGGGCATGCGCGGACGGCTCCGGGTGGGAAACGGGGGACCCGGGGATGATAAACAGACTGTTGCAAGAAAAGGTGGGATGTTTCATCAGTTGGACAGTCGTCGGACACTCCGTGGACGGACCGGTGTCCGCGGCGGCGGCCGAACCGCCCCACCGCCCGTGCCCGCAGGAAGGGTTGACCCCACCATGGCCGCACCCGCCGCCACCGTCTTCCGCAACGTCCGCCCGTACGGCGCCGAGCGGCCCGTCGACCTGGTCGCCGTCGACGGCGTGCTGGCCGAGGGCCTGCCGGACGGCGCCGAGCCGCTCGTCGTGGAGGGCGGGGGCCGGATCGCGCTGCCCACGCTGGTGGACGCGCACATCCACCCGGACAAGACCGCCTGGGGCGAGCCCTGGTACAGCCGGCGCCCGGCCGGCTCGCTGCCCGAGTACGTGCGGGGCGACGTCGACCTCTTCCGCCACCAGCGCACCCCGCTCGCCGAGCGCGCCCACCGGCTGCTGGCCCACGCCGTCGCGAGCGGCACCCGGGCCGTGCGGGCGCACGTCGACGTCGCCCCCGCCTACGGCCTGGCCGGGGTGGCCGGACTGGCCGAGGCCCGCGAGCGGCTGGCCGGGGTGCTGGACGTCCAGCTGGTCGCCTTCCCCCAGCACGGGGTCCGCCGGACGCCCGGCGCGGGCGGCCTGCTGGCCGAGGCCGCGGCGAGCGGGCTGATCGACGCCGTCGGCGGCATCGACCCGGCCGGCTTCGACGGCGGGCCCGACGGCGAGGGCCCCGCCCAGCTGGACCTGGTCTTCGAGCTGGCCGAGCGCCACGGCCTGCGGCTCGACGTCCACCTGCACGACCGGGGCGAACGCGGCCTGGACCCGCTGCGCGACATCGCCGCGCGGACCAGGGCGGCGGGCCTGGCCGGCCGGGTCGTGGTCAGCCACGCCTTCTGCGTCCCGGAGCTGCCCGGCGGGCGGCTGGCCGAACTCGCCGACCTGCTGGCCGGGGCCGGCGTCGGCCTCACCACCGTCGCCCCCTCGGCGCACCAGGTGCTGCCGTTCCGTGAACTGCGGGCGCGCGGCGTTCGGGTCGGGCTCGGCTCGGACGGCGTGCGCGACTCCTGGAGCCCCTTCGGCAACGCCGACATGCTGCACCGGGCCCATCTGCTCGGCTGGACCACCGACGCCCGCACCGACCAGGAGCTGGCGGACTGCTTCGCGCTCGCCGCCGACGGCGGCGCCGACCTGCTCGACCTGCCGCGGGTCACCCTGCGGCCCGGCTCCCCGGCCGACTTCATGCTGCTGGCCGGGGAGTGCCTCCCGCAGGTCGTCGTCGATCTGCCGCCGCGCGACCTGGTGGTCCGGGCCGGCCGGGTGGTCGCCCGGGACGGCCGCCTCCTCGGCTGACGGCCCGCCGGCTCCCGGCGCGCACCCGGCTCCTTCGCGGCGTGCTCCCGGCCTGGGGAGCGGCGTCGGATGCGGAACGGGGCGGGCCCGGGGTTCACGGCGCGTCCGGACGCGACCGGCGTGAACGGTTCGCCCTCACTCCACCCCGGTGCGCCTGCGTGCGCGTGGCGCGTTCACCGGGCGGTCGCAGCGGGTAGTCGTTCGCATACACTGGGCGACTCGAAAGGGGGGCGCTGGCCAGGGAGCGGCGATGCCGGAACACGAACAGCTGGGCCCACGCGCCGAGCCCGGCGGATCTGTCGGACCTTCGCGACCTGCCGGACCGTCCGGACCGCCCGGGGCATCGGGGCCGCCCGCGCTGCCCGGGCCCGCGGCACCGCCCGAGCCCGCCGGACCCGCCGGGGCTTCCGCACCCGCCGCGCCCTCGGCGCGACCCGACAAAGTCCCGCTGCAGACCCGCGGGTCCCTGGGCCGCCCCGCCGCGACCTCCTGGCCCGACCGGATGCTGCCGCTGCTCCGCACCCCCACCGCCGACCGCCCGCTGCTCTCCGAGCCCCCCGCCGCCGACTGGCCGGAACCGGCCGAGGTGGCGGCCGTGCTGGACCTCGCCCTGCTGGTGGGGGAGTTGCTGCTGGCCAGCGGCGAGGCGGCGGAGGACGTCGAGGCGGCGATGCTCGCCGTGGCGCGCGCCTACGGCGTCCACCCGTGCGACCCGCAGGTCACCTTCACCCGGGTCGCCGTGTCCTACCGGTCGGGCCCGGCCGAGCCGCCGATGACGGCCGAGCGCTCGGTGCGGCGCCCGTCCGGTGACTACGCGCGCCTCGCCGTGCTCTTCCGGCTGGTCACCGCGGTCTCGGCGGGCGGGATCGACGTCGAGCAGGCCCACCGCCGGCTGGCGGCCGCGCTCCGCAACGGCCACCGCTACCCGGGCTGGCTGGTCGCGCTCTCCTGCGGGCTGCTCGCCGGGGCGGCGACGGTGCTGGTCGGCGGGCGCACCGACGTCCGGGCCGGGCTGGTGTTCGCCAGCGCCTTCGTCGCCGCCCTGGTGGGCGACCGGCTCGCCGTGCTGGTGGCGCGCCACGACCTCCCGGAGTTCTACCAGTTCGCGGTGGCCGCGACACCGGCCGCGCTGATCGGCATCCTGCTGTCCTTCAACGGTCTGCAGCTGCGCGGCTCGGCGGTGATCACCGGCGGGCTGTACGCGCTGCTGCCGGGCTGGCGGCTGGTCGCCGCCGCCCAGGAGGGGCTCGCGGGCTGCTACCTCACCGCCGCCGCCCGGATGCTCGAGGCGCTGTACCTGGTGAGCGGCGTGGTGATCGGGGTGACGGCGGTGCTCTACGTCGGCATCAACAACGGCGCGGACCTCGCGGCCCGGGAGCTCCCGGTCGGCGTGTCGAACCCGCCGCTCCAGCTCGTGGCGGCCGTCCTGGTCACCCTGGCCTTCGCGGTGATGCTGAACACCGAGCCGGGCGCGCTGCCCGCGGTCATGCTGAACAGCACGGCCGGCTGGACGACGTACGGCGTGCTGGTCGGCGCCGGACAGCAGCCGGTCGCGGCCACCGCCCTGGCCGCCGGCCTGGTCGGCCTGTCCGGCCAGGTGATGGCCCGCCACCGCGGCACCTCCGCGCTGCCGCACGTGACCGCGGCGCTCGGGCCGCTGCTGCCCGGCTCGGTGCTCTACTTCGCCCTGCTCGCCTTCGTGCGCGGCGACGCCGAGGCCGGCCTGCGCGGTGTGGCGCACGCCTGCGTCATGGCGATGGCGCTCGCCATCGGCGTCAATCTCGGGCGGGAGGCCGCCCGGCTCTTCCTGCCGACCCCGACCCCGCCACCGCGCCGCCGGGGCCGGCGCGGGCGCCACCGCCGCTGAGCGGCGCGCCGGTCCGCCGTGGCCGCTACTGTCCGGATCCGGAGCCCCCGCAATCAGCGACTTGAAAAATTCTTCATGTTCATACATGCTGGCGTGCCGTTGGATCGGGGCCCGCGCCCCGTACGCCGCCGGGGGAGAACCAGGAGAGAGCCGAGCCCATGGCCGCAGTTCTCGACCGCGTGCGCGCGATCCTGCCCACCCGCGACATCCTCGCCACCATGGGCCGCTCGCCCCGCAAGGACCTGCTCGCCGGCCTCACGGTGGCGATCGTCGCCCTGCCGCTCGCCCTCGGATTCGGGATCTCCTCGGGCGCCGGCGCGCAGGCGGGCCTCGCCACCGCCGTCGTCGCCGGGGCCGTCGCCGCGCTCTTCGGAGGCTCCAACCTCCAGGTCTCCGGACCGACCGGCGCGATGACCGTCGTCCTGGTACCGATCGTCGCCCGCTACGGGGCCGGCGGGGTGCTGACCGTCGGGCTGCTCGCCGGAGTGATCCTCGTCGCACTCGCGCTCGGCCGGGCCGGCCGGTGGATGGCCTACGTCCCCGTCCCGGTGGTGGAGGGCTTCACCCTCGGGATCGCCGGCGTCATCGCCCTCCAGCAGGTGCCCGGGGCGCTCGGGGTGCCCAAGCCGGACGGCGACAAGCCCGCCGTCGTCGCCGCCGAGGCGGTGCGGGCGTTCGCCGCCACGCCGCACTGGGCCGCGCTCGGCGTGGCCCTCGCCGTGGCGGCGGTGATGCTGGTCGGCGCCCGGCTGCGGCCCGGCCTGCCGTTCTCGCTGCTCGCCGTCGTCGGTGCGACGGTGACCGTGGCGGCCGTCGGCCTGCCGGTCGCCACCATCGGCCACCTGCCCGCCGGGCTGCCCGCCCCCTCGCTCGCCTTCCTCGACCTCTCGGCCGTCCCCGCCCTGCTGCCCTCCGCCCTCGCCGTGGCCGCGCTCGCCGCGCTGGAGTCGCTGATGTCCGCGACCGCCGCGGACGCCATGAGCGTCTCGGAACGGCACGACAGCGACCGCGAACTCCTCGGCCAGGGCCTGGCCAACCTGGCCGCGCCGCTGTTCGGGGGCGTCGCCGCGACCGGGGCGATCGCCCGGACCGCCGTCAACGTGCGCTCCGGCGCCGTCTCGCGCCTCGCCGCCCTGGTGCACGCCGCCGTGCTGGCGGTGATCGTCTTCGCCGCCGCGCCGCTGGTCGCGGGCATCCCGCTCGCCGCGCTCGCCGGCGTGCTGCTGGCCACCGCCGTGCGGATGGTCGAGGTCGGCTCGCTGCGGGCGCTCGCCCGGAGCGGACGCGGCGAGGCCGCCGTCCTGCTGCTCACCGCCGCCGCCACGCTGGCCTTCGACCTGGTCACCGCCGTGGTGGTCGGCCTGCTGGTCTCCGGCGCGCTGGCCCTGGCCGCGGTCGCGCGGGCGGCCAGGGTGGAGCAGGTCCCGCTGCACGCGGACCTGCCCCCGGCCGATCACCACGCCGAGGAGCAGGCGCTGCTCGCCGAGCACATCGTCGCCTACCGGATCGACGGTCCGCTGCTGTTCGCCGCCGCCCACCGCTTCCTGCTGGAGCTCACCGAGACCGCCGAGGTCGACGTGGTCGTCCTGCGGATGTCCCGGGTCAGCGCGATCGACGCCAGCGGCGCCGTCGTGCTCGGCGACGCGATAGGCCGGCTGCGGCGCCGCGGCACGCTCGTCCTGGTCTCCGGCGTCCGCGACGAGCACCACCGCCCGCTCGACGCCCTCGGCACCCTGGACGCCCTGCGCGCCGAGGGCCACGTCTTCACCACCACGCCCGAGGCCATCGCCCACGCCCGCACCCACCTGCGGGCCCGCGGCGCCGCCCCCGGAGAGCCCTCCTCCGCCCCCGCCCGCCTCCCCCGACCCCGGCCTTGACCTCGGTCATCACCCTTCGAACGACTGGATAGTCTGATCACATGAGCGACAACCTCCCCGCCTGCCCGAAGTGCTCCGGCGAGTACACCTACGAGATGGACGCCCTCATGGTCTGCCCGGAGTGCGGCCACGAGTGGCAGCCCGCCGCCGGTGAGGCCGCGTCCGGCGAGCGGGTGGTCAAGGACGCCGTCGGCAACGTCCTGAGCGACGGCGACACCGTGACCGTCGTCAAGGCGCTCAAGGTCAAGGGCAGCGCCTCCGGCATCAAGGCGGGCACCAAGGTCCGCAACATCCGGCTGGTCGACGGCGTCGACGGCCACGACATCGACTGCCGCATCGAGGGCTTCGGCGCCATGCAGCTCAAGTCCTCCGTGGTGAAGAAGGCCTGACCCGGCCGTAGGAGGGCGGTCCACCTCCGGATGGGCCGCCCTCGCGCGGTTCCGGCGGGCGGCGCGCCCCGGCACCGGCGGTGACGGCCGGTCAGCAGCGGTCGGCCGGGAACCTGGCCGTGATCGGCCCGCCCCGGTACGGGCGCTCCAGCCACACCGGCCGGCCGGCCAGCTCCGAGACCGGCGGGGTGACGTAGAGCAGACCGGGCGCCTCGTCCGGCTCGGCGGTGTCGTACGCCCCGGCCACCACCAGGCGCAGCGCCGTGCACACCGCCCAGTCGGCGTCGGCCGCCGCACCGGCCGGATCGAGCCGGGTGGCCAGCCCGAGCAGCGCCTCGCGCAGGGGCAGGGTGAGACGGGCGACGGGCGCCCCGTCGAGGGCCGGGTGCCCGCTGCCGTCCCGGTGGGGGAGCAGGGTGGTCGCGGCCGGCGGTGTTGCGCTCACTGGAGTCATGCCCAGGGACGCTAGGGGAGACCTCCGACAATGGCCTGGTGCCGCGTCAGTTGCGGTCCCGTGCGGTCCGAAAGGGCGAAGGGTGCGAGCCCGCCGGGGCGGGCCGTCGTTGGGGCCGGTGTCCGGGTGGACGCCCGGGTCACGGGACGGAAGGAGCGGCCGGCATGTCGGACGGACCGGGCGTCGGGTCGCCGGCGCGGAGGGGGACGGCCTCGCGGCCGGCCCGGGTCGCCGCCGCCGCGGCGCTGTGCTTCGGGGCCCTGGCGAGCCCGCTGACCGGGGCGGACCCGGCGCAGGCCGTCACCACCACGAAGACCTACGCCACCCCGGGGCAGTACACCTTCACCGTGCCCGAGGGCGTCACGACCGTGACGATCACCCTCGTCGGCGCCGGCAACGGGCGGTGGCGGCGGGGGACCTCGCGACGGAGCCGGTGGCCGCGGTGGCACGGTCCCCCTGGGTGTTCCGGGCGCCGGTGGGGAGCCCGGCGGCAACGGCTGTGTGACCATCACGTACTGACGGCGAAAGGGGCCGGGCCTGTCAGCTGTCGGCCGCCGCCCGGGGCCGCTTCCGGTCGAGCATCCGCAGCTCCAGGCGCCGCGGCCGCAGGACCGTGGTCAGCCGGACCGGGCGGTCGTCGGCGCGGCGGCCCGGTACCCGGGCGGGGTGCCAGCGGGCCAGGACGGTGGCCAGCGCGATCACCGCCTCGGCGCGGGCGTAGTCGGCGCCGAGGCACTGCCGGGGGCCGTTGGCGAACCCGGCGAAGCCCCAGCGCGGCAGGGCGGCGGCCCGCTCGGGCAGCCAGCGGTCGGGGTCGAAACGGGCCGGGTCGGCGAAGATCCGCGGGTTGTGGTGGGCGACGTACGGGCTGAGCAGCACCTGGCCGCCGCGCGGCAGCGGGCGGCCGCCGAGCTCGGTCGCGCGGGAGCAGGTGCGCAGCAGCACCCAGCCGGGCGGGTGGAGCCGCAGGGCCTCGGTCAGCACCCGGCCGGTGAGGGAGAGCCGCGGCAGATCGCCCCACCCGGCGGGCCGGCCGTCCGGCAGCACCGTGTCGGCCTCCGCCCGCACGGCGGCCAGCGTCTCGGGGTGGGCCGTCAGCAGGCGCAGCGTCCAGGAGAGCTGGGAGGCGGTGGTCTCGGTGCCGGCCAGCAGCATGGCCACGACCTGGTCGTGCAGTTCGGCGTCGGAGAGCGTCGAGCCGTCCTCGTCGCGGGCGGCGACCAGACCGGCCAGCAGGTCGGTGCGGCCCGGGCCGTGCGCCCGGTGGTCGCGCACCAGGTCGGTGACGGTCTGCCGCAGGGTGCGGACCGCCGTCCGGTAGCCGGGGCCGGCCGGCAGCATCCAGAGCCGCCGCAGCGCACCGGCGAAGGCGGTCTCGAAGGCGTGCTGGAGGCGCTCGGCCAGCGCGTCCGGCACCTCGGTGCCGAGCAGGGTGCGCGTCACCACCCGCAGGGTGAAGCGGTAGCAGGCGGGGAAGACGTCCACCACCTCGCCGTGCCGCCAGGAGCCGGCCAGCAGCTCCGCCTCGCGGCTCATCACGGCGGCGTACGCGGCCAGCCGGTCGGGGCGGAACTCCGTTTGCAGCATCCGGCGTTGGCGCCGGTGGTCGGCGTGGGCGCAGGTCGGCAGCCCGTTGCCGAGGACTTCGCGGAAGCGCCGGTAGATCGGCCCGCCCTTGTCGAAGGTGCGGTCGTCGGCGTACACCTGCCGCAGCAGCTCCGGGTGGCAGGGGACGACCATCCGGTGCGTCCCGAGCCGGATCTCCACCAGGTCGCCGTGGCGGTGCAGTCGTCCGAGGAACCGGGCCGGGTCCCGGGCCAGCGCGGGCAGGTGCCCGAGCAGCGGCACCGCCCCGGGCGGCCTCCCGTGGGCGTAGGTCGTGGTGGCGGTACCGCGCGCTGACGAGGACACGGCAGCAGGGTAGGCGCACCGGCGAGCGGCGGACAACAGGCGCGCATTCACCGGCCCGCACGCTCGGCCGGTCGGGGGATTGTCGGGGGTCGGATATCGAATCACCGCTCCGTTCGCGGATCGGACCGGGGCTTTTCCATGGAAGTGGCTCCACCGGTTCCGACCTGCTGCGACGGGGGATTTCCCGGTGCGCTTCCCTGCCGCGTGGATCTTTCCGGGGATCGTTCGGGGAATGCGGAATGGGCATGGTTCTTCGCACGCGACCGGTGCTAGCGTCCCTCTCGCCCCGATTTCCGCACCAGGGAGTGGAAACCCATGGCATCGAACAGCCTCATGAAGGCGCTGGTGGGCCTTCTCACCGCGGCCACCCTCGGCGTCGGCACCCTCGCCGGCGCCACCGCGGCCACCGCCGCGCCCGTCCGGCAGGCCCCCGCCCACACCGCCGGCGTCCGGGCCGTCAACAACCTCGGCCTCAACACCGCCGAGGGCAAGAGCGTCCAGTGCTTCGTCCGTGACTCCGGCTACGACCCGGGCACGATCGACGGCCAGCTCGGCGCCAACAGCTGGAGGGCCTGGCAGAGTTACCTCAACGACCAGGGCTACGACGCCGGGACCGTCGACGGCGCGGTCGGCCCCAACACCATCCGCGCCCTCCAGCGCTTCCTCACCGAACTCGGCTACGACACCGGCGGCATCGACGGCATCGCCGGGTCGAAGACCAAGGCCGCCTGGAAGGCGTTCGCCCAGCTCGGCTGGTGCTGACCGCCTGCTCGCTCCACCGGTAGGACGCCAGCATCCGGCGGGGACCTGTCCGCCCCTCCGGCCCCGCGTACCGGCGGAAGACCATCGGACAGAGCGGCCCGGGCCCGCCTCAGGAACCTCCTGAGGCGGGCCCGCGTCGTTGTCGCCGTACGGTGACGCGGAGTTGAGTACCGCTACTCAGGCGGACGGCGCCCGATCCGGGCAGGATCGTCGTCATGACCAACGATCAGCGGTGGACCGGCCGGGCGGTGGCGGCGGGATGATCTGGGGACGCGGCGGGCCGGCGCAACTTCCGGTCACGGCGGGAAGGGTGCCGCAGTGCCCGGGCCTCGACCATGTGACGTTCGGCGACCGGGCGGAGGCCCGGGACGGCGGTGACCGCCCCCGGTCCGGGCGGGCGGCGCCGTCGGCCGACCGGGTCCCCGAGGCGGCTCTCGCGGACGCTCCGGCGGCGCCGGAGGCTACAGACCGGGGGCGTAGGGGGCGATGCCGATGATGAGGATGTCGCGACGGCCGCGGAGCGTGCCGCCCGGGCCGTCCCCGTCGGTCTCCCCGGCCCCGTCGGCCCCGAGGCGGACCGGGCCGACGTAGTGGCTGACGCGGTGGTCGTGCACGCCGTAGCCGTCCAGCGGTTCGGTCAGCACGAAACGGGCGTGCAGGGCGCCGGGAGGCAGTTCCTCGGGCTGCCGGCCGGCGCTCCCGGCCGTGGCGATGACGTTCTCGCCGCCCTCGATGTTCCGCCGCCCGACCAGGTGCGCGAAGGTGAAGGTGGCCGGTGAACCACCGTCCTGGTGCAGGCAGTTCGGCGAGGACACCGCCACCTGCGCCCGGTCCCGCACACCGAGCGCGATCAGGTGGACGCCGACGTAGACGGGGACGCGCTGCAGTTCCTCCAGCCACAGGGCGTGGCCGAGATCGGCCCGGATCAGCGCGTCGAGCAGCCGGTTCTCGCGCAGGGCGGGCGGAAGATCGGGCAGCCGGCGGCGCACCCGGGGGTACTCGGGGTTGTGCTCGTCCTGCCAGTACTCCGTGACGGTGCCGAACTCCTCGTCCGGGGCGCCCGGAGTGTAGGACAGCAGACCGGTCCACGGCAGGTGGACGGCGTGCGAGTAGCGGCGGAACCGGTTGGTGTGCCGCGCGTACGGGTCCGCGGGCAGGTCGCCGTAGGCGTCGGCGAGCCGGGCGAAGTCCTCGGCCATCGCCCCGGCGTCGACGCCCAGGTCGGCGGCGCTCAGCCGGGCGTAGCCGTCGCGCCGCACGCTCCCGTCCCGGGGCCGGGAGTCGGACGCCGGCAGGACGGGGCCGGACACGGTGGCGGCCGCCGGGCCGGGCAGCGGATACGGAGCGTCGTCCATCGGTCTCTCCGGTTCTCCGGGGATCTCCCCGGTTCGGTCGGGTGCGGTGGGGCGCGGGGCGGGCAGCCGTCGCGACGGCACCCCCGGGGGACGCCCCGCGCCCCGCGCCTGCCCAGAAACCTCCGGTCCAAAAGGCCGGGCCCGGGCCGGTGCCCGCCGTCCCGATCCGGCCCGGGCGCGGAGGCCGGCAAGCCGACCGGGGCGCCGACCGCTCCCGGCTGCCGCGGCCCGGTCGCTGCGCCCGGGCGGTGCCCGCCGTGTGTGAATCCTGTGGACCGCCGAAGGGATTTGACAATTCGTCAGATATTCGCAGGGGTGCGTCGATAGGGTGGCCCGGCCGTCGCCGAGGGCGCAACGGCTGGGAGGGGAGATCATGGGTCGGCAGCTTGCCCGGGTCGCTCTGGAAGGCGGCGGCTCGATACTCTTCGAGGCCTCGGACGAGGCCGCGGGCCCGGTGAAGGCCGGCCGGATCGGTGACGCGGTCCGTGACCTTCCGGTGGCGCTGTCCGCCGCGCTGGCCCCGGTCACCTCCATGGCGCGCACCGTGCTGTCCCACCTGCGCGAGGCGGGACCGGCGGAGGTGGAGGTCGAGTTCGGCGTCGATCTCGCCGCCGAGGCCGGAGTCGTGGTCTCCAGAACGGAGACGGCCTGCCACCTCACCGTACGCCTGGTGTGGCGCAAGGGCGACCACGACCCCGCGGCGGCCGGCGCCCCGGAGGAGTGAGCCGTGGACGGCCGGCACACCGCCCCCGGCAGCGGAACCGCACCTAGCCTGCCCGCCCCGGCCCTGCCCACGGCGGTCGCCCGGATCGTCGGCAGGGACGGCGATCCGGCGGGATCGGCCTTCCTGGTCGCCGACGACCTGCTCGTCACCTGCGCCCACGTCCTGGTGGACGGCGGCTACGGACCCGGTGACCAGGTGGCACCGGACTTCCCCCGCGCGCCCGGCGCCCCGACTGTCACCGGCCGGGTGCTGGCCGAGGCCTGGTGCGGGCCGCGGGAACGGGACGTCGCCCTGGTGCGCCTGGAGCGCGCCGTGCCGGGTACCGCCCCGCTGGCGCTCGGACCGGTGGCCGGCATCCGCGGGCACCGGGTGCGCTCGCTCGGCTTCCCCCGGCAGGCCCCGCCGGGCGGGCACTACGGCTTCGCCACGGCGGGCGACCTGCTGCCCGCCGCCGACGACAGCGGCGACCTGCTGCAGCTCACCGGCGCCAACGACCTGACCACCGGCTTCAGCGGCGGACCGGTCCTGGACGAGGTCACCGGACTGGTGGTCGGCATGGTCACCGCCATCACCGGGCTCGACGCCCACGCCCGCGGGCAGGGCATCGCCTACGCCACCCCCAGCACGGTGCTGCGCGAGGTCTGGCCCGCGCTGGACCAGGACGACGTCTCGCCCTACCGGGCGCTGGAGCCGTTCACCGCCGAGCACGCCCGCTGGTTCCGCGGCCGGGAGGAGGCGGTGGACCAGGTGCTGGCGGGCCTGGCCGGCGGGCGACGGGCGGTGCTGCTGCTCGGCCCGTCCGGGGCGGGCAAGTCGTCCCTGGTCCAGGCGGGCGTCCTGTCGGCGCTCGCGGCCGGCCGGCTGCCGGGCAGCGACCGCTGGCGCCCCGTCGTGGTACGGCCGGGCCGCGACCTCGCGGCCGCGCTCGACCGGGCCGGACTCGCCGACACCGGCACGGCGGGGATCGCGGCGGCCGTCGCCCGGCTGCTCGCCGGCGACCCCGCCCACGACCGCGTCGTGCTGGTCGTCGACCAGTTCGAGGAACTGCTCACCCAGCGGGGAGCCGGGGCCGAACCGGAGGACGGCTCCCTGGACGCCCTGGAGCGGATCACCGCGGCGATCGGCTCCGACGCCGCGCTCAGCGTGCTCCTGGTGATGCGGGACGACTTCTACTCCCGGCTGTCCGCGGCCGCCCCCCGGCTGCTGGACGCGGCGCTGCCCGGGCTGCTCAACGTCCCCGCCACGCTGAGCCGCGCCGAGCTGGAGGCGATCGTCACCGGTCCCGCCCACGACCTGGGCGTGCGCTTCCAGCCGGGACTCGCCGACCAGATCATCGCCGACGTCATGAACACCAACTTCCGCACCGCCGCCGACCTCCGGGCCCCGGTGACGGTGCTGCCCCTGCTGGAGGTCACCCTCAGCCGCCTGTGGGAACGCCGGACCGAGCAGGGCGGCCACCTCACCCACCAGGCCTACCGCCGCATCGGCGGCGTCACCGGCGCCCTCACCGACTGGTGCGACGCCGCGCTCGCGGAGCTCGACGAGCACCAGCGGCCCATCGCCCAGCGGATCTGACGGCACTCGTCCACCCGGCCGACGAGACCCTCAACATCCCGGCCGTGCGCCAGCAACTGGCCCTCGACGAACTGCGCGAGCTGGTCGCCGAGCCGCGCACGCCGGACCTGCCGCGGGCCGTCGACGACGTCCTGGCCGCGCTCACCCGCCACCGCATCGTCTCCACCGCCCTGCTGCCCGACACGGGGCGCGCCGGCGGCGCCGCCGCGGACGACGGCACCCCCGGGGCCGCGGTGGCCGAACTGATCCACGACGCGCTCATCCGCGACTGGGCCACGCTGCGCGGGTGGGTCGAGGAGGGCGCGCGGTTCTTCGACTGGCTCCGGCGCGCCCGCGCCAAGTACGCCCACTGGCGGGAGAGCCGCTCCCGGGCGGACGTCCTGGACGAGGCCCTGGTGGCCGAAGGGGTGCGCTGGTCGGCCCACCGCACCCTGCCGCCCGACGTCGCGGCGTTCCTGCGGACCAGCCACCGCCACCACCAGGGACGGCGCCGGCGCATGGTGATCGCCACGATCACCCTCTCCATCGCCCTGGTCATCGCGGCGGCCGCCGGTGTCTCGGCCTGGCAGCAACAGCGGAAGGCGGCCGACGCGCAGCGCACGGCCTCCTCCCGGGAACTGACCGCCGAATCGAACATCCTCCTCGGCATCGACCCCGACCTTGCCTCGCTCCTGGCGGTCGCCGCGTACCGGATCCGCGGCACCGACGAGGCCACCGCCGGCCTCGACGCCGCTGCGGGCCTTCCCCTGCGCCGCCGCCTCACCGGCCACACCGAGGGCGTGCGGACGCTGGCGTTCAGCCCCGACGGGCGGACCCTGGCCGTCGGCGAGAACGGCCGGACGGTACGCCTGTGGGACACGGAGACGGCCGCGACCGGAAGGGTCCTCAACGCTGCCACCACCGTGGGGTCGCTGGCGTTCGGCGCCGACGGACGGACCCTGATGACGGCCGGCGCTTCGGGCACGGTCCAGGCGTGGGACCCGGCCACCGGCGCCGACCAGATCGTGCTCGTGTGGGAGAACACCGGCACCGAGGAGGTGGCCCTGGCGCCCGGCGGACGCTTCCTGGCCGGAGGCGGCCTCCGGAGTACGGCGCAGGTGCGGGACGTCGTCAGCGGCGACAGCCGTACGATCGGCCCCGAGCACCGCGGAGTCGTGAGCACCAAGGTGTTCAGCCCCGACGGGCGGACCCTGGCCACCGGTGGCCCCGAGAACCCGGTGACGTTGTGGGACGTGCCCACCGGCGGCAGCCGCGCCACCCTCCCCGAGACCGCCGCCGCGGCGGCGTTCAGCCCGGACGGGCGGATCCTGGCCACGGGCGGCGACGACGGCACGGTGCGGCTGTGGGACGCGGACACCGGCGCGGCCCGGGCCACGCTCACCGGCCACATCGGCGGCGTGCGCACCCTGGCGTTCAGCCCCGACGGGCGGACGCTCGCCACCGGCGGCTTCGACCGCAGGGTGCGGCTGTGGGACGTGGTGACCGGCGGCAGCCGCACGGTGCTCAGCGGCCACACCGACACCGTGACGGCCGCGCTGTTCAGCCCCGACGGGCGGACCATCGCCACGGGCAGCCAGGACGGCACGGTCCGGCTGTGGGACGAGGCCGTCGCGACCGGCCGCCTCACCCTCACCGGCCGCAGCGGCCTGATGACCACGCTGGCCTTCAGCGGCGACGGGAGCACCCTCGCCACCGCCATCCTCGACCCCGAAGGCACCACGCTGCTGCTGTGGGACGTGGCCACCGGCACCAGCCGCGCCCTCGAAGGCCACCCCAGGGCCGTCTGGTCGGTCGCCTTCAGCCCGGACGGCAGGACGATCGCCGGCGGAAGCGACGACGGCACGGTGCTGCTCTGGGACGTGCCCACCGGGACCAAGCGCGCCCTTCCCGGCCATACCGGCCCCGTCTGGTCGGTCGCGTTCGGCCCGGGCGGGCGGATGCTGGCCAGCGGCGGCGGCGACGGTACACTGCGGCTGTGGGACCTGCCCGACGGCGCCAACCGCACCCTGTTCGACCGCCGCACCGATGAGGTGTACGCGGTGGCGTTCAGCCCCGACGGGCGGATCCTCGCCACCGGGAGCCGCGACGGCACGGCGCGGGTGTGGGACTGGGTCACCGGCGTCAGCCGCACGGTCCTCGCCAACCAGCACGGCTATCCCGGACACGTGGTCGGGGTGGAGTTCAGCCCCGACGGGCGGACCCTGGCCGTCGGCAGCCTGAACGGCACGGTGGTGCTGTGGGACGTCGCCGCCGGCGCCGTCCGGACCCGGCTCACCGGCCACATCGGCGGTGTGCGCACGCTGGCGTTCAGCCCCGACGGGCGGACCCTGGCCACCGGCAGCTTCGACCGCACGGTGCGGCTGTGGAACGTGGCCACCGGCACCGGCCTCACCACCCTGAACGGTCACACCGGGTACGTGATGGGTCTGGCCTTCCGCCCCGACGGGCGGAGCCTGGCCACCGGCAGCGACGACCGCACGGTCCGCGTGTGGAGCATGTCCTACCCCGCCCCCGACGAGGCCGTCGCCATGGTCTGCCGCGCGGTCGGCCGGGACCTGACCCCGCAGGAGCGGTCGGTCTACCTGCACGGGGACTGGAACCGGCCGGTCTGTCCCTGAGACCGGCGGGGCCCTTCGCCTGTAACCTGGCAGCCGCCGTCCAGTAGGGAGATCCCGGAACGTGTTCGTGAAGATCTGTGGTCTGAGCACCGCCGCGGACGTCGCCGCCGCGGTCGAAGCCGGTGCCGACGCGGTGGGGTTCGTACTCACGGAGAGTCCGCGCCGGGTGGAGCCCGAGCTGGCACGGGAACTGGCCGCCGCGGTGCCCGAGGAGGTGCTGACGGTCGCCGTCTTCCGCGAGGAGCCCGCCGCGTACGTGCGGGAGGCGGTGCGTGCCACCGGCCTGCGGGCGGTGCAGCTGCACGGCAACCACCCGGCGTCCGCCTTCGCGGAGCTGTCCGACCTGAACGTGCCGCTGATCCGGGCCACCTCGGCCGCGGCGGCGGCCGGCGCCGACTCCGGGGACTTCGGCGAGGACCTGCTGCTGCTCGACGCCCCGGTCGCGGGCGCCGGCGAGCCGTGGGACTGGTCCGAGCTGGGCAGCAAGCCCCCGGCCGGCAAGTGGGTGCTCGCCGGCGGCCTGAACCCCGCGAACGTCGCCGCCGCCATCGCGGCCGCCGCCCCCTGGGGCGTCGACGTCTCCAGCGGCGTCGAGGTCCGCCGCGGCGTCAAGGACCCGGCCCTCATCGCCGCCTTCCTGCGCGCCGCCAAGTCCGCCGAGTCCGCCGAGTCCGCCTGATCCGAGGACCCCGGCCCGGAGGGGGAACCGGGGAGGAGGGCGCGGACCGAGGGCCGTCACGGGCTGTCAGGGGCGGTCGCGTGGCAGCCCGGGCGGCGGGCCGCGGACCCGCGGTCGACACGCCGGCCGATCGTTGCCGGGGCGGGGGGAGCCCGGATTGCTACGGTTGACGCCCCTGGGAGCCGGGGGGCCGGGGGCGCACGAGAAGGAATCCGCCATGACCTACACCGTGGCCTTCGACGCCGTGTCGACCGTCGGTCTGGAGTCGTCACCCGTCGCGGACGCGCTCGCGGGCCTGCGGGCGAACGAGGCGCGGTACTTCAGGAACAAGTACGACCACGTCTTCACGGTGGAGGCCGCGGCGGACGCCCCGGAGGTCGTCGACTGGGTGCACCGGATCCTCCGGGAGGAGCGCGGGATCGTCATCGCCTCCAGGCCGCTGGAGGCGACGGCCTTCCAGGTCGAGGGCATCCGGATGGCGTACGTCTTCTACCGGAGCGGCCTGTCGGTCAACGTGATGTACTCCCTCGACGACGCCGGGAAGCGGGCCGTCGGGTTCAAGCTCGCGGAGGGGATGGAGGTCCCGGAGGAGCTCGCCTCGCGGTTCAGGTTCGCGCGGCAGAGGTCGAAGCTCGCCGGGACCATCCGCGGATCGTTCTTCGTCATCAAGAACGCGTACTGAGCCGGCCTGCTCCGCCCCGGTGCCCGGGCAGACTGGGGGGATGAACGAGCGAGTGCTGAGCGCGGGTGGCAACGTTCCGGTCGAGGCCGGTGGCGTCCGGGTGGACGTGTCCTGGGCGGAGGGGCCGGACGTCGACGTGTCGGCGGTGCTGGTGGCGGGGGACGGGAAGGTCCGGGGCGACGGGGACTTCGTGTTCTACAACCAGCCGCGGCACGCCTCGGGGGCGGTGACGCACCGGGGGAGGACGGGTGACGGGGCCGGGGTGGTGACGGAGCGGATCGAGGTGGACCTCCGGGCGGTGGAGCCCGGGGTGGAGCGGATCGTGCTCGCCGCGTCGGTGGACGGCGGGGTCTTCGGGCAGGTGCGGGGGTTGTCGCTGCGGCTGGTGGACGCCGGGACGCAGGCGGGGCTGGCGCGGTTCGACGTGGTGGCCGGGCCGGAGACGGTGCTGATAGGCGGGGAGTTGTACCGGCGGGGCGGGCAGTGGAAGTTCCGGGCCGTCGGGCAGGGGTACGCCTCGGGGCTGGCCGGGCTGGCCGCGGACTTCGGGGTCACCGTGGAGGAGGAGGCGCCGCCGCGGCCGGTGCCGGTGCCGGTGCCGAGCATGGAGAAGGAGGAGGAGCGGCTGCCGCCCGAGATGCGGGAGCGGCTGTCGCTGCGCAAGCGGCAGGTGGCGGTCAGTCTGGAGAAGCACGGCGCCGCGGGGCTCGTCGCGCGGGTCGTCCTGGTGCTGGACGCCTCCGGCTCGATGACGGGACTCTACGCCCGGGGCGTGGTGGCCGACGTGGTCGAGCGGATGGTCGCGGTGGCGACCCAGCTGGACGACGACGGGGCCATGCAGGCCTGGACGTTCGCCTCGAACCCGGCGCGGCTGCCCGACCTGCGGGTGGGGGAGCTGCCGCAGTGGCTGCGGCACGTGCGGGTCGGGCAGCTGGGCGGCCTGTTCGGACGCCGCAGGCGCCGGGAGCCGCTGCCCGGCGGCGAGGTGGACATGAAGGCGGTCGGGATCGGCAACGAGGAGCAGAAGGTCATCGCCGAGGTCCGGGAGTACGTGCGCCGGAACCCGGCGGCGGTGCCGACGCTGGTGCTGTTCTTCTCCGACGGCGGTGTCTACCGCAACACCGACATCGAGCGCGAGCTGCGCGCGGCCGTGGAGGAGCCGCTCTTCTGGCAGTTCGTGGGGCTCGGGCGCTCCGACTACGGCGTGCTGCAGCGGTTCGACGAACTGCCCGGACGGCGCGTCGACAACGTCGGCTTCTTCGCGGTGGACGACATCGGCAGCCTGCCCGACGCCGACCTGTACGACCGGCTGCTGTCCCAGTTCCCCCGCTGGGTCACCGCCGCCCGCCAGGCCGGCATCCTGGCGTAGCTCAGTGGCTGTTGAGGCTGGTGTCGTTCCACCAGCCCTGGCGGCCGGCCGTGAAGGTGACCGTGCGGCTGCCGAGGGTGCCCTCGTACGACCGGCCCTTCGTCAGGGGGCTCTTGGCGACGACGCCCTTGGGGTCCTTGACGGCCGGGACGGTGACGGCGGCGGCGTGGTCGAGGTCGGGCGAACCTGTTGATCATCTGGAAGGCGTGGACGGCGACGAAGTAGAGCGGAAGGTGGTAGGCGAAGACCGTCGTCGTGCCGATGAGGAGGAAGCGGTGGCCGTGCCGTGGTTCGGCGCCGGCCTCGTCGGGCTTGGCGTGCACGTCGGGGGTGGTCATGCGGGGTCTCCTCGGGAACGGGAACCGGCCGGCTCGAAGGGCCGGGGGGCCCTCAGGGTGGCAGATCGCGTACGACCTGACGCTCCGCCGAGCGGCCGCTGCGCGGGCTTCACCCGGACGCCGCGCCCGCGGGGGAGGGCGGCTGCTCGGGGGCGGGGTCCGGGGCGAGCCAGCCGAGCGTCTCCAGTGCCGCGTGGATGGCGGCCGCGCCGGGCAGGCCGGGGCGGTGCACCCGCCGGTCGCCGGCGAGGGCGGCGAGCAGAGCGGGTTCGGCGCCGCCGACCACCACCGCGTGGGCGTCCAGGTGGTACAGCGAGAGGTCGTTCAGGGAGTCGCCGGCGACCAGGACCTCCTCCGGCCGCCAGCCGTGCTTCCCGGCCAGGGCGCGTACGGCGTTGCCCTTGGAGGCGCGCGGCGGCAGGACGTCGAAGTAGCGCTCCCCGGAGTACACCCAGGCGCAGCCGAGCGCCTCGACGGCGGCGGTGAGCTCGCCGGTGAGGTGGCCCGGTGTCAGGTGGTAGGAGCAGCGGCCGTCCTGGACGGTGTCGTGCTGGTAGGCGAGGGCCGGGAAGCGGCCCAGTGCGGCGCGCACGTGCTCCGTGCCCGGCCAGCCGGCCCGCAGCTGGTCCTGGAGGCACTCCACGGGGGTGAAGTCCGTGCCGTCGGCGACACCGGCGCCGACGTCGGAGATGATCCACCGGGGCCGCGGGACGAGCGGGTCGCGCAGCACCTGGCGGACCGAGGCCAGGCCCCGGCCGGTGGCGAAGACCGGGGTCACCTCGGGGTGGCGGTGCAGTGCGTCCCGTAGCCGCCGCCGCTGTTCCGGGCTGCCGCCGAGCAGGGTGCCGTCCAGATCGGTGACCAGAATCCTCGACATCGCAGGAAGCTAGCACGCTCACCGGCCGTGGTGAAGTGCTCACCTCGGGTGCGGGGGTCGGTGGAAGCCTCGATGCGGTCGACCTCGCCGGTGGGGTGGTCGGCCCGGTCGGCCCGGTCGGCGAGGCGGTGGGCAGAGGGGTGCACGCAGCTCGTCAGCGTGCCGGGTGCACATGCGCGTTCGTCTGGGCCTGGCCGCCGTCGCGGCTGCCGCCTGCCTCGCCTCGACCGGCGCGGCGAGCCCCTCCCGGGCCGTCACCGCCTCGACGGGGCAGGCGGAGGCCGCGGCCCCGCAGCGCGCGGCCGAGCAGTGCGGCGCAGGACAGATCTGCTTCCGGCGCGACCGGAACCACTCGGGAACCCCGTGGCGGTGGTCGCCGCCGAACGGCTACCGAGACCTGCCGGCCAACCTGCACGACCACGTGTACTCCTTCTACGCCAACGCCCGCGCCTGCTTCATCGACTGGGACCCCGTCGAGCGCCGCGCGGTCAACAGCGGCGACTACGCCAAGGCCTACGACACCAACGTCGGCAAGCGGACCGACGCCGTGGACGTCCGCTGCTGCCGGTCCGATCCGGCAGGGCCCGGCGAGGCCGGGGCGGGAAAGGCGTTCGGTTCTTCGTCACCGTGACGGAGAGCCGGACTCCGGCTCCTGGTTCAGGTCGGCGAGGAGGCCTTCCAGGGCCTTCGTGAGGGCGGCGGTGTTGGCCGGGTCGAACCAGGTGGTGCGGAGGCGTTCGTTGCTTCCGCCGGGTGTCTCGTGGTCGGCGGCGAGCCGGTGGAGGGGGCGGGTCCGGTCGGAGAGGGAGCGGCCGGCGGCCTGGAAGAGGCCGCGCACGTAGGCGTCGGCGGCGTCGGGGGCGATGCCGTGGCCGGCGGCCCAGGAGGTGAGCGTGGTGAGGTAGGCGTAGTGGGTGGTGAGGGTCGAGGTCAGGGCGGAGAACACGTTGAAGGCCTCCTCGTCCGCGACGGGCAGTGCTCCGCCCAGGCGCTCGAAGAGCGCGTCCACCACCGGGTGCGAGGGATGGGTCACGGTGACGGCGCCGCGCTCGCGCACGGCGGGCAGCGGGATGGCGCGGACGATCGGGGCGCCGGTGGCCAGGGCCCGGCGCAGGTCGTGGGTGGAGACGCCGGCCATCACGTTGACCACGGTCCTGTCGTCGTCGACCGTCAGGCCGGCGAGCGCCTCGTGGTGGTCCTGGCGGCGTACCGCGATGACCACCACCTCGGAGCGGTCCACCACCTCCTGGTTGTCGGCGCAGACCCGGATGCCCTCGAAGCGCCCGGCCAGTTCGGCGGCGGTGCGGGCACCTCGGGGGGAGAGGAAGACCTCCGGCGACGCACCGCCGCCGCCGGAGCGCAGGCCTTCGACGATCGCCCGGCCGATCTCGCCCACGCCGATGATGCCGATGCGCTGCACGGTGTCCTCCCGCGGGGAACGGTGGTCATGGCCGGTGGTGGTTCGGAATTGACGTGACGGCAGCCGAGACTACCGGCTGCCGGCCGTCAGAGGGGTCCAGGTGACGGGGAGGGCCGAGACGCCGTGGACGTCGGCGGCTTCGGGGCGCAGGGGGACGTCCTCGGCGGGGACGGCGAGGCGGAGGGCGGGGAAGCGGTCGAGGAGGGCGCGCAGGGCGACGCGCAGTTCGACGCGGGCGAGTTGCTGGCCCAGGCACTGGTGGACGCCGTGGCCGAAGGCGAGGTGGCTGCCGTCCTGTCGGCGGAGGTCGAGGGTGTGGGGGTCGGGGAAACGGTCGGGGTCGCGGTTGGCGGTGTTGTAGGACAGGAGGACGGTGGTGCCGGCCTCGACGGTCACGCCGGCGAGTTCGACGTCCTCCAGGGCCGTGCGCATGAAGGACTTGGCGACGGTCAGGTAGCGCAGCAGTTCTTCCACGGCCTGGTCGGTGAGGGCGGGGTCGGCGCGCAGGGCGGCCAGTTGGGCGGGGTTGCGGAGGAGGGCGAAGGTGCCGAGGGCCAGGGTGTTGGCGGTGGTGTCGAATCCCGCGGAGAGCAGGATGAGCGCGATGCCCTGCAGTTCCTCGTCGGTGAGGTCACTGTCGGTGAGGTCGCTGAGCACGTCGTCGGTGGGGTGGGCGCGTTTGGCGGCGACCAGCTGGGCGAGGTACCGCTGGGTGGAGGTGTAGGCCGCGATCAGTTGGTCCGGGTCGCTCTCCCCGTTGAGGAAGGTCTCGATCTGGCTCTGGAAGGAATCCCGGTCCTCGTAGGGGACGCCCAGCAGCTCGCAGATGATGATGGCGGGGACGGGCTTGGCGAAGGCGGTCACCAGGTCGGCCGAGGGGCCGGCCTGTTCCATGGCGTCCAGGCAGTCGGCGGTGACCTGCTCGATGCGCTCGGTGAGCTGCCGCATCCGCCGGGCGGTGAACTTGCCCACCAGTGGCTTGCGGTAGCGCCCGTGCTCCGGGTCGTCGGTGAGCAGGAACTCGCCGGGCGGGGCGGGCGGAAGGGCGTAGTCGACGACGTTCATGAGGTCCTTGCGGGAGCTGAAGCGCGGGTCGGCCAGGACCGACCGGACGAGGTCGTAGCCGGTGATCAGCCAGCCGGGCTGTCCGCCGGCGTGGGTGAACCGGCTGATGGGGCCGTGCCGGCGGGCTTCGAGCAGCTCGGCGGACGGGGCGAAGGGACATCCGGATTCGCGGGTCGTCGGCGACGTCGTGACGGTGTGCGGGGATTCACCCATGGTCGTTCCTCGGCTCGTGCGGAGGTGTTTCCGAAGTATGTTCGGAATATCTCGAAAGCTACGTTGCGTTCAAGCTGTCGTCAATTGTCGAAATCTCGTTTTCCCAGGTGAAAGCCCATAAATTGATGCAATGAGGCTGCGGTCGAATGCAATGCGCCGTTGCAATGAATGCCGTCGAAGGCAATACTTCCGGCATGCCAGGAGGACGCTTGACCCCGCAGGAGCGCCAGCGCATCTCGGCCGGACTCGCCGGCGGGCTTTCCTACGCCGAGATCGCCAGACGGCTCGACCGGCCGACCTCGACGATCAGCCGGGAGGTCGCACGCAACGGCGGAGCCAGCGGCTACCGGCCCCAGGCGGCGCAGCAGGCGGCGGCCCGCCGGGCGCGGCGCGGCACGCCGCCGGCTCCGCCCGCGCCCGGACCGGTGGTCGACGCGGTGGCGGAGCTGATCGTGGCGGGGGCGGTCAGATCGGGGATGCCGAGGATGACGGCGCGCGTGCACGTCGACCTGCTGCTGTCCGAGGACGGCAGGCGCACCGCCGCCGAGCTGGCCCGCAGGCTGCGGGTCAGCCCTGCCTCCGTCTCGGTGGCCGTCAACTCCCTCGTCGAGAGCGGCTACATCCGCCGTGAGCGCGATCCTCAACGGCGCCGTGACGTCTACGTGGTCGACGACGATGCCTGGTACCGGTCCATCGTGATCAGCTCCCGGCAGACGCTGGAGACGGCGCACGCCGCGACGGACCTCGTGGAGGCCTGGGGCGCGGACAGCCCGGTGGCGCTGCGGCTGGCCAAGGGGGGCGCGTTTCTGGAGCGGGTCATCCAGGACATGCTCGATTCGGCCGAACGCTGGCGCGGCCTGCTGTCCTGACGCACGCTCCCGGACCGGTGCTCCTCGGGACGACCCCGGGGGGACCTCGGCCCGGCCGACCGGTGTCGGGTAGATTCTGCGGACGGTTGATCGGCACGCGAAGCGGCTGTGAGCTGCGGGTTCGACACGGGGGAGCGGCATGCGGACGGGGCGGCGGCGGGAGCGGGGGCGGCGGGCGGCCGACCTGCTGGAGTGCTGGCGGGCGATCGAGCTGTTCAGCCCGCCGGGCATTCCGGACCTGCCGCGCAAGCGGCGTGCGGGCAGGCCGCGGGCTTCCGACACGTTCGTCGTGGACCTCGTGCCGGGGGCGGGGCAGGCCGCGCCGGTGCTGCCGTGGTCGGCGGAGCATCCGGACACGGCGCCGTGGCGGGCACCGCGCGGGATGGTGTGGCGGCACGAGGTGTACGGCGGGCTGTTCGACCTGGAACTGCTGCGTCAGGCGATGATCGCGGCACTGCCGGCGGGGACCGAGCCGGATCCGGGGGTGCCGCAGGAGGAACTGGTGCTGTCGGGGCGGAGCGCGATGTTCGCGCTGGTCCTGGACGAGCACGGGCGGCCGGTCGACGGGACGTCGGTGGTGTCGGCGTGCGCCTGGGCGACGGGCCGGCTGTTCGATCCGGGGCCGTCGGCGCCCGGGTGGCTGGACGGCTTCGAGGAACTGGGCGAGGCGTTCGAGGTGGCGGTGGGTCGGTTGGCCGCCGCGCCGATCGTGTACGCCGCCGGCGGGACCCTGCCGGAGGGTCCGCGCGGACTCCAGCCGGGACCGGCCACGGACGACGCGGCGGTCCGGGGCTGGCGGCAGGCGCTGGCCGAGGTGCTGGGCGGCGCCGCGGTGGCGGCGGTGGGGATGCTGCTGGGCGAAGTGGCCGGGGCCGTGATCCAGGGGGCGGCCGATCCCTTGGTGCGCAGGGTGTCGGACTGGGTGGCGGCGCGCCGTCCCGTGCCGGCCGGAGCCGCCGGGACCGCCGGGACCGCCGGGACCGTCGTCGGGACCGCGGGACCGGCCGTGCCGACGGGACCGGGGGAGCCCGAAGGAAGCGCACCCGCCGACGGAACCTCACCCGCCGACGGGCCCCGCCCCGACCTGCGGACCGTCGCGTTCGCCGACCTCGTCGCCCTGACCGCCCAGATCGCCCACCTCTGCGGGGTCCAGGAGCGCCTGGACCCGCGCACGGTCCGCGTCTGCAGCCGGCTCGTCCGCCTGCCGCGCGATCCCGACGCGAAGCCCACCGCCGCGCAGCCGTTCCTCAACAGCCTCCTGCCGCCCGACCTCACCCGGGTCCGCGCCGCGCTGGAGGACGGCGCGGACAGCGGGGGAGGCCTCGGCCCCGCCCTGGACGCGTACCTGACCTCCCGCGCCGACATCGCCGTCCACGCCCGCACCGACCTGCGGGAGGACCGCCGGGCCGTCCTGGACGTCCTCGACCCGGCCCTCGTCCCCGCAGGACGCTGGCCGGCCAAGGCGAAGTACCCGCTCGCGCTCAGCCAGCAGTTCGCCGTCAACCGGATGCTGGCCGACCGGGAGGGGACCGACGGAGGCCTCTTCTCCGTCAACGGCCCGCCCGGCACGGGCAAGACCACCATGCTGCGCGACCTGGTCGCCGCCCTCGTCGTCGAACGGGCCACCGTGATGGCCTCCTTCGAGCGGCCCGAGGACGCCTTCGTCGGCCGGGCCTGGCGCGGCAAGGACCGACAGGGGCGCCACGCCCGCTTCGTCGCGGCGCTCGACCCCAGGCTCACCGGCCACGAGATCGTGGTCACCTCCTCCAACAACGGCGCCGTGGAGAACGTGACGGCCGAACTGCCCGGCGCCGCCGCCCTCGACGAGTACTGGCACGACGGCCCCGACCACTTCTCCGACCTGGCATCCGCCCTGCTCGACGGTGCGCCCGCCTGGGGCCTGGTGGCCGCCGTGCTCGGCAACAAGTCGAACCGGACGAAGTTCGCCCAGCGCTTCTGGTGGGGCCGCCTCCCCGAGCGGGAAGCCGACGCGCGCACCGCCCGGGGGCTGCCCCCGCTGCGCGGCATGAACGCCGTCCTGGGGGACTGGGTGGCGCCGAGCACCCCGAAGACCCGAACCGCGCGCACCGCGGACGCGACCACCGGCGCCGGCACCGGCACCGCCCAGCCGGTGCCCTCCTGGCCGCAGGCCGTCGCCGCCTTCGAGGCCGCCCGGGCCGAGGTCGAACGCCTGCGCGCCGAACGGATCCGCCTCGCCGCCACCCTGGCGGACACCGCGCAGGACCGGGGCCCGCGGCGCCTCGACGCCCTGCACGCCGGCCTCGCCGACGCAGACCGGCGTGCGGCGGAGGCCGCTGCCCGGCACGCCGCCGCCACCACGGCCGCCGCCGGCGCCCGCACCGCCTCCCTCGCCGCCGAAGCCGCGCACGACGCCGCGGCCCGTGACGTCCCCCGGGCCCGAGCCACCCTCGCCGAGGCCCGCGCGGACCTGGCCGCCGCCCGCGAACGGGCGTCCCACCACCGCGAGTACGTCGAGGCCCTGACGGCCCGGCACGAAGCGCCGTCCGCCGCCGAACCGGGCCTGCGCTCCGGGCTGCGCCGCCTGCTCCGGACCGCCGCCGAACGCCAGGCCGACGAGGCGCAGCGCGAACGCACCCAGGCCGAGATCCTCGACCTGCTGGTGCGGCAGCGCTCCGCCCTGGAGGACGCCCAGGAGCACCTCGCCCGCTGCGTCCGTGCCGAGGATCTCGCGGCCACCGACCTGCACACCCGCTCCACCGCCGCACTCGACGCGGCCGCCGCGGCCGCCGACCGGGCCCGTGCGGACGAGGCCGCCGCCCGGAGGGCAGAGGCCGCCGCGCTGGAGGCCGTGCGGCAGGCCCGGCACGACGCCGCGGCCGCCCGGAGCGACCTGGACGCCGAGACCGCCGCCCTGGACACCGCCCACCGCGCCCTGCGCCGGGCCGCCACCGATCTTCCCTCCCTGCCCGTGGACTGGGTCCATCTCGACGACCGGGAACAGGAGCTCGGCTCGCCCTGGTCCGACGAGGCCTGGTGCACCGCCCGCAGCGACCTGTTCATGCGCGCCCTGGACCTGCACCGCGCCTTCGTCGCCGCCAACGCCAAGCGGGTCCGCGGCAACCTCCTCGTCCTGACGGAACTCATGACGGGCACCAACGGCCCCGTCCCCGACGAGGAGGTCCTGCGCGCCTGGCAGACCCTCTTCCTCCTCGTCCCCGTCATCTCCACGACCTTCTCCTCCATCGGCAGCATGTTCGCCCGCCTCGGCAGGGGCGCCATCGGATGGGTCCTCGTCGACGAGGCCGGACAGGCCACCCCCCAGGCCGCCGTCGGCGCCCTGTGGCGCGCCCGCCGGGCCGTCCTCGTCGGCGACCCCCTGCAACTCGAACCCGTCGTCACCATGCCCGGCGCCCTCCAGCGCCGCCTGCTGCTCGCCCACGGCGTCGACGAGGAGTGGCTGCCCTCCGCCACCTCCGCCCAGGCCGTCGCCGACCGCGTCAACCGCCACGGCACCTACCTGCCCGACCCCACCGGCGCCGACGGGTCCACGGTCTGGGTCGGCTCGCCCCTGCGCGTCCACCGCCGCTGCGAGGAACCCATGTTCACCGTCAGCAACGACGTCGCCTACGGCGGGCTGATGGTGTACGGCACCCATCCGCAGCCCTTCCCCGGCCAAGACTGCGACGGCCTCCTCCCCAGCCGCTGGCTCGACACCCCCGACCCCGCCCGCGACGGCGATGCCCCCTGGGGCGAACGCGACCGCCGCGCCCTGGAGTTCGTCCTGCGCCTGCTCGACCGTCACGGCGTCGCGCCCGAACGCCTGCGCATCATCGCCCCCTTCCGCGCCCTCGTCCGCGAGGCCCGCGAGACCTGCGCCGAGGCCGGATGGACCGCCGAGCAGCTGGACGAACGCTGCGCCACCGTCCACCGGGCCCAGGGCAAGGAGGCCGACGTCGTGCTCCTCCTCCTCGGCAGCAACCGCCCCGGTGCCCGCGCCTGGGCGGCCGGCAGCCCGCACCTCCTCAACGTGGCCGCCAGCCGGGCGAAGCGGCGGCTGTACGTCATCGGCGACCGCGCGCTGTGGGCGCCGCTGCCGCACTTCGACGTCCTCGCCGCCGAGTTGCCGGTCTACGACCACCTCCGCGACCGCGACGCCTGGCCCCTCGACGGACCCGGCCCGGGGCGGACCGCCACGTAGCTCCTCCGCGGAGTTCGGCGAGCACGCGTCAGGTCCTCCGTGCGGCGGTGACGCGGCGTCAAGCGTGACCTGTCCGGCCGCACGACGGGCCCTCGAAAATTCGCGTGCGGAACCGGGCGGGAGTTCGGTACCGTGTACGAAGGAGTGCCGGGAAGCCTGGTCGGCGAACAAGGGACAGCTGTGTCCGCGGGCCGGTCCGGGGGTGGTGTACGTGCACTCGACACAAGGCCCGCCGGCACGCCCCCGGCCCGGCCGCGACCGCGGATCCGCCGACCCTTCACGCCGGCCCGCCCGGGCTCCGCACACCGTCCGCAGGGCCTCGGCCCACGCCGGACGGAATTCCGAGAACCACGACACCGACCGGTGCTCCGGCCGCCCTGTGCCGTCCGACCCCGGAAGGGACGGGGCGGCACGCCCCGGCGACGGCACCCGGCCGCACACCGGACCGGGGGGAGTACCGTCATGACCCACCGTCCCGCACCAACACCCCTGACCCGCGCCGGCGGCGCGCTGCTCGCCGCGGCGGCACTCGTCCCGGCGGCGGGCGCCTGGTACCTGTTCGGCGTCGCGCTGCCGGACCGCGCCGAACAGCACCGCTCCTACACGGCCGCCACCGCCTGCCCGCCCGGCGGCCCGGGCGCGGGGAGCGAGGAGTGCGTGCGCACCGTCGCGTTCACCGTCGCCGGCACGGTCGTCCGGGAAGCGGGCAAGAGCTCCGAGTTCCGGGCGACACTGGACGGCGCGCCGTTCTGGAGCGGTGAGGTGCGGTTCGCCGACGCCGGGCCGGTGCTGAGGAGCCTGAAGCCCGGCGACCGGGTGGAAGGCACGGTGTGGCGCGGCCGGGTGACGCGCCTGGAGCGCGCCGGCCACGCGCAGGCCTCCTACGACGAGCCCAGCGACGATGAACAGTTGACCGCGGGGATGGGCACCTTCGCCGCGCTGCTCGCGGTGCTCGCCGTCGTCCTGGGCGTGCTGCGGCTCACCGGCCGGCCCAGCACCGTCGCCCTGGCCCGGACGCTCTTCGTCCGGACGCTGCTCGCGTGCGGCGCGCCCGCGGTGCTCGCGTTCTGGGCCGACCTGTCGTGGTGGACGGTACCGGCCGCAGCCGTCCCGACGGCGCTGATCGCGGCAGAGGCGGTGCGGCGCCGGCACCGGGACACCGGGAGGTTCCGGGGAGGACCGCTCGGGTTCGGGGACGGACGGCTTCCTGCCTGACTCCGGGCGGTCGGCGCGGTTGCCGCCCGCTACGGGCCGTTACGGGCCGTTACGGGTCCCTACGGGTCGCTACGGGTCGTGGAGAGGAACGGGCCGGCCACGGGATGGTCACCACCTGCGGCGGAAAGGCCCGAACCCGGCCTCGGCGGCGATCCTGTCGAGGTCGAAGGGTGGCCGGAACCGCGTCGGCTTGCCGGGGGCCATGCGCTCGATCACCTCGTGCGTGAGGCGCCTCTCCCAGCGCAACCGGCCGCAGGAACAGCCGATCGCCCCGTACCGGTCGATGAGGATCAGCAGCCAGCGGCCCTTGCCGCAGTCGCAGACGACGCGTTCCACCGTCGGCACGCACGAGACGACCCGGGTGTTCCGGCGCCCGACGGTGTACATCTCCCCTTGGAGGTGCAAGCCCTCCGTGATCATCACGTCGACCGCCCGGGCCTGACGCAGTGCCAGGGCGAAGGCCTCCCCGGCGCGTGCTTCGAGGGGGGTGATGAGCGACCGGGAATGCTCCTCCGCGTCGAACTCCGGGTCCTCGTCCCCGGAGGCCAGCGTGTGGGCGAGCAGCAGCAGGCGTTCCCTGAGGAGCAGTTCGCTGCTGGAGAGCGGCTCCGGTCGGTAGAGGAGTTCGTCCCGGATCTCGGCGGGTGCGTCCTCGACGGCCCGGGCCGCGGCCCGGGCGCGGCGTAGGAGCTCCTGGTACTTCCCGGGGAGAGTGCGGGGCAGGAAGTAGAGCCCCCAGTAGCGGCGCGCCAGCCTCCACAGGCCGGGCTCGAACCGTCTGGAGACGAGTTCGAGCGGGGACGGCGACGGCAGGTCCGGTCGGCACTCCAGCACGAGCCTGTGGTTCCACCAGACGTGCCGGGGGTCGACCAGCGGCCTGTCCCAGAGGGTCACCGAGTCCCGGACGCGGTCTTCGCGCCCGGGAGCGTCCGCGCCCGGTCCGGGCGGAGGTTCGCGCACCGCCGGAGCGTGTCCTGGTAGGGGCCGTGGGTACGTCGCCCACGTCGCGGAGTTGTCGGAGCTGTCGGAGTTGGCGATGAGGTGCCGGGGAAGGAACCGCCCCCGCCGGTCGGCGAGGAAGTCCTGGGACTCCTGCTCCGAGCTGCCGTCCCCGTCCTCGGCTGTCATGCGTTCCTCCCCGGCCTCGAAGCCGGACTCTACCGCCGATCACCGCTCACTCGTCGGCCGAGCGAGCGGGTCGCGCGCCGAACCCCTCGGAGACGGCGAGCGCCCGCTTGACATCCGGCGGGTGTCGCGAGGGCGGGTCAGCGGAAGCCGCCGTCGATGCGGACGACCTCGCCGGTGAGGTAGGAGGCCCGGTCGGAGAGCAGGAAGGCGACCAGGTCGGCGACCTCCTCGGGGCGGCCGAGGCGGCGCAGGGCGACCTGGTCGAGGGAGCGTTCGACGGCCTCCTCCGGCAGCTCGGCGACCAGGCCGGTGTCGATGTAGCCGGGCGCGACCACGTTGGCGCGGATGCCGTGGCGGCCGACCTCCTGGGCGAGCGAGCGGGTGAAGCCGATGATGCCGGCCTTGGTCGCCGCGTAGTTGGTCTGGCCGGGGTTGCCGCAGATCCCGGCGACGGAGGACAGGGTGACGATGGCGCCGTGGCGGCGCAGCGCCATGCCGTCGATGACGGCCCGGCAGGCGTGGTAGACGCCGCTCAGGTTGACCTGCACGACGTCCTGCCAGTCCTGGTCCTCCATCAGCAGCAGCGGGGTGTCGCGCAGGATCGCCGCGGAGGCGACCAGGGCGGTGACCGGGCCGAGGGCGTCCTCGGCGCCGTCGACCAGCTCGCGGACGGCGGCGGGGTCGGCGACGTCGGTGCGGCGCACGTAGGCGGCGCGGCCGAGGTCGCGCAGTTCCTTCTCCAGGGTGCGGGCGGACTCGGCGTCGTTGCTGTAGCACAGGGCGACGTCGTAGCCGTCCTCGGCCAGCCGCAGGGCGGTGGCGCGGCCGATGCCGCGGGTGCCGCCGGTGATCAGCGCGACGGGGGTGGTCGTGCGGTTCATGGCGTGCCTTCCGGGAGGGGGAGGGGTCAGGACGCCGGGTGCTGGCGCACGCGGCGGCGCAGCTCGGCGAGCGGCAGGTCCGGGTGGCGGGTCAGCTGCTCCAGCACGAACGGCCACCGGCGCATCATGGCGGCCATCGAGTGCGGGTCGATCCGCTCCGGGGAGTGGAGCCACAGGCCGCGCAGCCCGGCGCCGGACTCGTGCATCATCAGGTAGAGGTCGGCGTTGTGCGGGCGCATCCCGGTGATCAGCTCCGGGATCACCTCGGCGTCGCCGACGTTCAGGTTCAGCGGCGCCGCGCTCACGCCGTGCAGGTCCAGCGGCTCGCCGGCGACGTTGAGCAGGTTGAACAGCAGCCGCAGCGGGTTGCGGTCCTCCCCGGCGTCGCGGCGCAGCCACCGCAGCGGGACCTCCTGGTGCAGATGGGCGTCCAGGACGCCCGCGCGCACGGCGGCGAGCAGCTCGCGGACGGTGGCGCCGTCGGCGGGGCGGGGGCGGACCACCACCGGGTTGATGAAGAAGCCGATCAGCTGCTCGGTCTGCGGGTGCTCCCGCCCGGCCAGCGGGAAGCCCACCGCGAGGTCGGCGCCGCCGTCGGCGTAGCTCTGCAGCAGCAGGTGGAAGGCGGACAGCAGCAGCATGAACAGGGTCACGCCCTCGCGGTGCGCGGCCTCCTTCAGTGCGGCGGTGACCTCCGGTGCCAGGACGAAGCCGCTGGTGAAGCCCTCGACGGTGCCGGTCTTCTGGTGCTCGGGCGCCTCGAACCGGGGCAGTGCCGGGAGGTCCGCCAGCAGCCGCTCCCAGTGGGCGATGTGCGGGGCGAGCTCGCCGTCGGCCAGCCGGCGCCGCTGCCAGGCCGCCCAGTCCTGGTACTGGACCGCCGGTTCGGGCAGCCGGGGCTCGCGGCCCAGCACCCGGGCGGCGTACAGCTCGCGCAGCTCGCGGCCGAGCAGCGCGTAGGACCACAGGTCGACCACGATGTGGTGCAGCACCAGCACCAGCACCCAGGCGTCCGGGCCGGTGGCGACCAGGGTGCCCCGCACCAGCGGGCCCTCGGCGAGCCGGAACGGGCGGTCCACCTCGGCCTCGACCAGCCGGCGCAGCGCCTGCTGCCGGGTGGCCGCGGGCTCGCCGCGCACGTCCACGGTGGCCAGCGGCCAGCGGCCGGCCGGGTCGGCCAGCTGGCGCCAGGAGCCGGGGCCGTCCTCGACGATCCGGGTCCGCAGGGCCTCGTGGCGGCGCACGACCGCGTCCAGGCTCTCCCGCAGCGCCTCGGGGTCGAGCGGGCCGGTCAGCACCGTCGCGGTGATGACGTTGTGGTGGGCGGCCTCCGGGTCGACCGGCTGGTGCATGATGTCCAGCTGGGAGAAGGAGAGCGGCACGCCCGCGCTGCGGTCGGCCCGCGGCACGGCGCCGCCGGGACGCGCGGGGCGGGCACGGCGAGCGGGGCGGGCCGGGTGGCGGACGGGCGGGGGACCGCCGGCGCCGGGCAGGGCGGCGCAGACGGCGACGGCCCGCAGGGCGGCGAACCACGTCTCGGCCAGCTCGCGCACCGCGGCCTCGTCCAGTTGCCCGCGCGCCCACGTCCAGCCGGCCGCCAGTCGCGGGCCGTCGGGGCCGTCGTAGGTGACGGCGTCGAGCTCCACCGGGTGGGTGCGCGGTCCGGCCGGGGCGTCGGCGTCGCCGAGGGCGAGCGCCGCGTCGGCCGCGACCGGCGCCCAGGGGGTGTCCGGGCCGGCGTCGGCGAAGCGTCCCAGGTAGTTGAACGCCACCTGCGGGGCGGGCAGTTCGGCCAGCGCCGGGGCGGTCCGCGGGTTGAGCCGGCGCAGCAGGCCGTGGCCCAGGCCGTCCCCGGGCAGGGCGGCCAGCTGCTCCCTGATCCGGACCACGGCGGCGGCCAGCTCCGGTCCGGCGGCCTCGACCTGCGGCCAGTCCAGCGGGCCGGCCGCCAGACGCACCGGCTGGACGGCGGTGAACCAGCCCACGGTGCGGGACAGGTCGATCCCCTCGGCGAGTTCCTCCTGGCGGCCGTGGTTCTCCACGGCGACCAGCACCCCGCCGGCCGGCGGCCGGTGCGGGGCGCGGCGGCGGCGCCACTCCTCCAGGGCGATGCCGAAGGCGGCGAGCAGCACGTCCTGCACGCCGGTGTGGAAGGCGGCGGGGGCGGTGGCGAGCAGCGGGGCGGTGGCCCCGGGCGGCAGGGTGAGGAGCAGCCGGCCGGTTCCCCCGGCCGGGTCGGGCTCGGGGCCGTGCGGGAGCAGCGGTGGTGTGCCGTTCAACAGTTGCTGCCAGGCGGGGAGTTCGGCGAGCCGGCGGGGGTCGGTGGCCTCCTCGGTCAGCAGCTCGGCCCAGTGCCGCACGGAGGTGCCCACCGGGGCGAGCGGCACCGGCCGGTCCGCGAGCACCGCCTCACCGGCGGCCCGCAGGTCGGGCAGCAGGATCCGCCAGGACACCCCGTCCACCACCAGGTGGTGCAGCACCAGCAGCAGCCGTCCGGCCGCGCGCGGCCCGGCGTCCAGCCAGACCGCCTGGAGCACCACCCCGGCCCACGGGTCCAGGCGGCGCCGGGCGGCGGCGGCCTCGGCGGCGGTCAGCGCCCGCAGCCCGTCCGCGTCCAGGCCGGCGGCGTCCACCCGCCGCAGGTGGTCGGCGGCCCGCACCGCGCCGGCCGGAGCGGCGTGCAGCACCCAGCGCCCGTCCGCCCGGACGGCCGGCCGGGAGCGCAGCACGTCGTGGTGGTCGACCAGGGCCTGCAGCACGGCGGCCAGCCGCGGCAGGTCCAGCTCCCCGGCCGGCGGGACGGCGACCGCCGCCTCCTGGGCGAACCGACCGAACTCGCCGTCCGGAAGGTCCAGTTCGCGCAGCCACTCGGTGATCGGGGTGGGCGCGATCTCGCCGGTTCCCGGGGACCCGGTGCCCGCCGCGGACCCGGCGCGCACGGCGACGGCCGCGAGCGCGGCCACCGACTGGTGGGCGAGGACGTCGCGCGCGCCGATCACCAGCCCGGCCGCCCGGGCCTGGGAGACCACCTGGATCGCCTGGATGCTGTCGCCGCCCAGGTCGAAGAAGCCGTCCCCGGTGCCGACCTCCGCCAGCCCCAGCACCTCGGCGTAGATCGCGCACAGCGCCTCCTCGGCCGGGGTGCGCGGGCGCCCGGAGCCCACCGCGGCGGCGAACTCGGGCGCGGGCAGCCGCTCCCGGTCCACCTTGCCGTGGGCGGTGAGCGGCAGCTCGCCCAGCACCACCACCGCGGCCGGGACCAGGTACGGCGGCAGCTGCGCGGCCAGCGCGGCCCGCAGCGCCGCCGGGTCCGGCGCCGCCCCCGGCCGGGGGACCACGTAGCCGGCCAGCGCCCGCCGGCCCGGCCGGTCCTCCCGGACCGCCGCCACCGCCTGCGCCACCTCCGGCAGCGCGGCCAGCGCCGACTCGACCTCGCCCAGCTCGATCCGGAAGCCCCGGACCTTCACCTGGTGGTCGGTGCGGCCGAGGAACTCCAGCTGCCCGTCCGGGCGCCACCGCACCCGGTCCCCGGTGCGGTACATGCGCGCACCGGGCGGGCCGAACGGGTCCGCCGGGAAGCGGCGCGCCGTCAGGCCCGGGCGTCCCAGGTAGCCCCGGGCCAGCCCGGCTCCCGCCACGTACAGCTCGCCCGGCACCCCGGGCGGCACCGGCCGCAGGCCCTCGTCCAGCACGTACACCCGCGCGCCCGGGACCGGCCGGCCGATCGGCGGGGCGCCGCCGCCGGGCGACAGCGGCCCGGTCAGGGTGGCGCACACCGTGGTCTCGGTCGGCCCGTAGGCGTTGACCATCCGCCGTCCGGCCGACCAGCGGTCGACCAGCGCCGCCGGGCAGGCCTCGCCCGCGACCACCAGGGACAGGCCGGCGGGCAGCCCGCCCTCCGGCACGGCGGCCAGCACGCTGGGCGGCAGCGTCACATTGGTCACCCCGAACCGCTCGCAGGTGCGGGCCAGCGGCTCGCCCGGGAGCAGCTCCTCCTTGGGGACGACGACCAGCGCGGCCCCGGTCAGCAGCGCGTCGCAGCGCTCGGCCACCGAGGCGTCGAAGCCCGGCGAGGCGAACTGCAGCACCCGGCTGTCGCCGTCCAGGCCGAAGGCCCCGGCCTGCGCGGCGACCAGGCCGGGGATGCCGCGGTGGGTGACCACCACGCCCTTGGGCGTACCGGTGGACCCCGAGGTGTAGATGACGTACGCCGCGTTCGCCGGGGTCAGCGGCCCGGTGCGGTCGGCGTCCGTCGGCGCGGTGGCGGGGCGGGCGGCGAGCTCGGCCGCGACGCCGGGGTCGTCCAGGCGCAGCACCGGCACGCCGGTCGGCGGCAGCGCGCCGGCCGACTCCGCGTCGGTCAGCAGCAGCACCGGCCGGGCGTCCCGGAGCAGCAGGCCGATCCGCTGCGCCGGGTAGTCCGGGTCGACGGGCAGGTGGACGGCGCCCGCCTTCAGCACGGCCAGCATCGCCACCACCGAGGCGGCGGTGCGGGCCAGCGCCACCGCCACCGGGCGTTCGGGGCCCGCCCCTCGGTCGATCAGCAGCCGGGCCAGCCGGTTCGCCTCCTCCTCCAGCCGCGCGTACGTCAGCTCCCGCGCGGCGTCCAGCACGGCGGGCCGGTCGGGGGTGCGGGCCGCCTGGGCCTCGAACAGCTGCGGCAGGGTGGCGGCCGGCGGTGCCGGGGCCGCGGCGTTCCAGACGGTCAGCAGCCGGTGCCGCTCCTCGGGCGCCAGCAGGTCGACCTCGCCGACGGGGCGGTCCGGCGCGGCGCAGCCGGCCTCCAGCAGCCGGCCCAGCCGCGCGGCCAGCTGCTCCACGGTGGCCGCGTCGAAGACGTCGGCGTTGTACTCGACGACGCCGTCCACCCCGGCCGGCGCGCCGTCACCGGGGGTGCGCCGGCCGGTCAGCGAGAACACCAGGTCCATCCGGGCGCCGCCGGTGTGCGCCGGCACGACCTCCTCGGTCAGGCCCGGCAGGCCGAGCACCGCGTCCGGGACGTTCTGCCAGGCGAGCATCACCTGGAACAGCGGGTGGTGGGCGGTGGAGCGGGCCGGGCGCAGCGCGTCCACCAGGAACTCGAACGGGACCTCCTGGTGGGCGTACGCGTCCAGGGCGCGCTCGCGGACCCGCGCCAGCAGCTGCCGGAAGGTCGGCCGGCCGGCGGTGGAGACCCGCAGCACCAGGGTGTTGACGAAGAAGCCGACCAGCTCCTCGGTGGCGGTGTCGGTGCGCCCGGCGACGGTCGCCCCGACCGGGATGTCGTCCCCGGCGCCCAGCCGGTGCAGCAGCGCGGCCAGCGCGGCCTGGACGACCATGAACTCGCTGGCGTCGTGCCGCCGGGCGAGGCCGGCGACGGCGGCGTGCAGCCCGGCGTCCCACCGCAGGGCGACGGTGCCGCCGCGCCGGGACGCCGCGGCCGGGTGCGGCCGGTCGGTGGGCAGCGCGATCCGTTCCGGCAGGCCGTCCAGCGCCTGGCGCCAGTGGGCGAGTTCGCGGGTCCAGGAGCTGTCCGGGTCGTCCTGGTCGCCGAGCAGCCGCCGCTGCCACAGGGTGTAGTCGGCGTACTGGACCGGCAGCGGTGCCCAGCGCGGCGGGCGGCCCTGCGCGCGGGCGGTGTAGGCGGTGGCCAGGTCGCGCCCGAGCAGGGCGACGGACCAGCCGTCGGCGGCGATGTGGTGCACCACCAGGATCAGGGTGTGCCGCCGCGGGCCGTGCACCAGCAGCTCGGCGCGCACCGGCGGTTCGCCGGCCAGGTCGAAGCGGTGGCGGGCGGCGGCCTCGACGGCGGGCGCGGCGTCGGCCTCGGGCACCTCGGTGACGGTCAGCGCGGTGCGCCCGGCGTCGGGGCGCAGCACGTGCTGGCGCGGGACGCCGGCGGTGTCGGGGAAGACGGTGCGCAGCGCCTCGTGCCGCCGCACGACGTCGGCGAGCGCGGCGCGCAGCGCCTCGGCGTCCAGCGGGCCGTCCAGGCGCACGGCCATCGGGATGTTGTCGGTGGCGGAGGGGCCGTGCAGCCGGTCCAGGAACCAGAGCCGGCGCTGGGCGAAGGAGAGCGGCAGTTCGGCGGGCCGTGGCTCCGGCCCGAGGGCGGGGCGCGGCGGCGCGGCCCCGGCGCCGTCGGGCCCCCGGCCGGCCAGCCGCTCGGCGAGGCCGGCCACCGTCGGGGTCTCGAACAGCGCCCGGACCTGCACCTCGGCGCCCAGCGCCGCCCGGATCCGGGACACCAGCCGGGTGGCGAGCAGGGAGTGGCCGCCCAGGTCGAAGAAGCTGTCGTGGACGCCGACCGCGGGCACCCCGAGCACCTTGGCGAACAGCGCGCAGAGCGCCTCCTCGCGCTCGTCGCGCGGGGCGAGGTAGGCCGAGGCGAGGTCGCGGCGCCCGCCGTCGGGGGCGGGCAGCGCGGCGCGGTCGGTCTTGCCGTTGGGGGTCAGCGGCAGGGCGTCGAGCAGCACGTAGGCGGAGGGCACCATGTAGCCGGGCAGGCGTTCGGCCAGCGCGGCGCGCAGCACCGGGACGAGGCGGCGGGCCAGCCGGCGGCGGGTGCCGCTGACCAGGCGGCCCCAGTCCGGCTCCTGTCGCGGCGGCTCGGCGGGGCGCGGCAGGCCGAGGACGGGCGTGCCGTCGGCGCCGCGGCGGCGGGCCACCAGGGTGAGCGCGCCGTCGGGGCCGTGGCCGGACCAGTCGAGGTCGATCCGGTAGCCGGTGGCGGCGGCGAGGGCCCACAGCTCCTCGGGGTCCACCGCCCCGGGGCGGGCGGCGGGCGGCGGGCCGCTCTCCTCCGGCCGCCCGAGCGCGTCGGCGAGTTCCCGGACCCGGGCGTTGGGCACCGCGCGGACGGCCAGCAGGTCGGGCCGCCCGGTGGTCAGCCGCTCGCGCAGGGCGTCCACGGTCAGGCCCTCGGCCGTCCAGTCCAGCCACGCGGCCCCGGCCGGTGCGGCGGCGGGGCGGCCGGTGGTGAGCAGGACGTCGTAGCGGAAGCGGGTCAGCTCGTCGGCGCCGGAGGCCCGTTTGGGCAGCACCCGGACCTCGCCGATCGCCGGGAAGCGCCGTGGCAGGGCGGTGAACAGGGCGGGGTCGAGGACCAGTTCCTCGTCCTCCTCCGCCCGGCGGCGCGCCCGGGCGAGCAGCTGGGCGGCGGGCAGCCCCGGTTCGGCGTGCGCCTGCTGGACCGAGAGGTGGAACGCCGTCAGCAGCGGCAGGCTGCGGATGTCGCCGAGGAACAGCGAGCCGCCCGGGGCCAGCCGGGCCAGCGCGCCCTCGACGACCCGCAGCAGGTAGCGCTCGTCGGGGAAGTACTGGACCACCGAGTTGAGCACGACGACGTCGAACAGCTGCTCGGGCAGGAGCTCCGGCCGGTCGGCCGGGCAGGCGTGCAGGGCGACCTCGCCGAGGGCGCCGGCGGCGGCGTCGACCACCGTGCGCAGGCCGTCGAGGGCGACCTCGGAGATGTCGGTGCCCCAGTACCGCTTCGTGTGCGGGGCGACCCGCCGGAGGATCAGGCCGGTGCCGCAGCCGATCTCCAGGACCGAGCGCGGGCGCAGCTCCAGGATCCGCTCGGCGGTGCGGTCGGCCCAGGCGCGCATCTCGGCGGCCGGGATCGGCTCCCCGGTGTAGCTGCTGTTCCAGCCGCGCAGGTCCTCGCCGGGGACCGGCGCCGCCCCCGGAGCGCCGGGCCCGTCGTCCGGCCCGTCGTAGGCGCTGTCCCAGATCCGGCGCCACTCGTCGACCTGGTCCGGCCACTCCTGCGCCGGGCCCGCGCCGCCCTCGGCCGCCGGCACCACGTAGGCCACCAGCCGCTGGTCACCGGGGACGTCCTCGCGGACCGTCACCACCGCGTGGCCGACCTCCGGGCGGGCGGCCAGCTCGCTCTCGATCTCGCCCGGCTCGATCCGGAAGCCGCGCAGCTTCACCTGGTGGTCCAGGCGCCCCAGGAACTCGATGCCGCCGTCCCGGCGCCGGCGCACCAGGTCCCCGGTGCGGTAGAGGCGGGCCGCCGGGTCCGGGTCGAACGGGTGCGGGACGAACCGCTCGGCCGTCAGCTCCGGCCGGCCCAGGTAGCCGCGGGCCAGCCCGGCGCCGCCGATCACCAGCTCCCCGGGCACCCCGGCCGGTACCAGCCGGCCCCGCTCGTCGAGCACGTGCAGCTCGGTGTTGGCGATCGGCGCGCCGATCGAGATCGGGCCGTCGCCCACCTCGGCCACCGCCGACCAGATGGTGGTCTCGGTCGGCCCGTACATGTTCCACAGCTCCACGCCGCCCGCCCGCAGCCGCCGCGCCAGCCCGGCGGGCAGCGCCTCGCCGCCGGCCAGCGCCCGCAGGCCCGGCGCGCCGCGCCAGCCCGCGTCCAGCAGCATCCGCCAGGTGGACGGGGTGGCCTGCATGACGCTCGCCCCGCAGGCGGTCAGCAGCCGTGCCAGCCGCTCGCCGTCGGCCGCCGCGGCGCGCTCGGCGACCACCACCCGGGCGCCCGTCACCAGCGGCAGCAGCAGCTCCAGCAGCGAGATGTCGAAGGAGTGCGTGGTGACCGCCAGCAGGGTGTCGTCCGCCCGCAGGCCCGGCCGCTCGCCCATCGCCCGCAGGAAGTTGGCCAGCGCCCGGTGCGGGACCTGCACGCCCTTCGGCCGTCCGGTCGAGCCCGAGGTGTAGATGACGTACGCGAGGTCCGCCGGGTCCACCGGCGCGCCGGGGCCGCCGGCCGGTCCGGGCTCGGCCGGTCCGGCGGCGGGCTCCGCGTCCGGCTCGTCCAGGCAGATCACCTCCGCGCCGGACGCCGGCAGCCGCCCGGCCACCGCCCGCTGGGTGAGCAGCACCGGCAGCCCGGAGTCGGCCAGCATGAAGGCGATCCGCTCCGGCGGGAAGTGCGGGTCCAGCGGGACGAACGCGCCGCCCGCCTTCAGCACCGCCAGCAGCGCCACCACCAGGTCGACCGAGCGCTCGGTGCAGACGCCGACCAGGACGTCCCGGCCGACGCCGCGGCGCCGCAGCCGGCGGGCCAACCGTTCGGCGCGGCCGTCCAGTTCGGCGTAGGTCAGCGCCTCGGCGCCGTAGCGCACCGCCTCCGCGCCGGGGGTGCGGGCGGCCTGCTCGGCGAAGCGGTGGTGGACCAGTCCCGGGTCGGGCCACGGGCGGCGGGTGTCGTTCCCCTGCCCGCGCAGCCGCCGCTGCTCCTCGGCCGAGAGCAGCGGCAGCTCGCCGACCGGGCGGTCCGGCTCGGCGAGCAGCCGCTCCACCAGCAGCCGCAGATGGCCGGCGAGCTGGTCGACGGTGGCCGCGTCGAACAGGTCGGTGTTGTACTCGAAGCGGCCGCTCAGGCCCTCGGGACGGTCGAAGACCTGGAGTTCCAGGTCGAAGCGGGCGGTGCCGCTCTCCACCTCCATCGGCTCCAGCCGCAGCCCCGCCACGTCGAAGGAGGGCATCGCGATGTTCTGGAAGACGAAGGAGACCTGGAACACCGGGGTGCGGGAGAGGTCGCGCCGCGGGTGCAGCTCCTCCACCAGCCGCTCGAACGGCAGCTCCTGGTGGGCGAAGGCGCCCAGGCAGACCGGCCGCACCCGGGCCAGCAGCTCCCGGAAGGACGGCGCGCCGGACAGGTCGGTGCGCAGCGCCAGCATGTTGGCGAAGTAGCCGATCAGCCGCTCGACCTCGGGGCGGCCCCGGTTGGCGACCGGCACGCCGACCACCACGTCCTCCTCCCGGGTGTAGCGGTGCAGCAGCACCTGGAAGGCCGCGAGCAGCGTCATGAACGGGGTGACGCCCTCGGCGCGGCTGAACTCCCGGACGTGCTCCATCAGTTCGGTGGGGAGTGCGAAGGGGCGCGAACCGCCCCGGGTGGTCCGTACGGCGGGCCGGGGCCGGTCGGCGGGCAGCTCCAGGGCGGCCGGGGCCCCGGCGAGCGTCCGCGTCCAGTACGCGAGGTCGGCCGCCGCGCCGTCGCCCTCCAGCCGTTTGCGCTGCCAGACCGCGTAGTCGGCGTACTGGATCGGCAGCTCGGGCAGCACGGCGTCGGTGCCGGTGGCGTAGCCGCCGTAGAGCGCCACCAGCTCGTCCAGGAAGACCGAGGTGGACCAGAGGTCGCCCGCGATGTGGTGGATGGTCAGCAGCAGGACGTGCTCGTCGGCGGCCAGCCGCAGGAAGCGCATCCGCACCAGCGGGCCGGTGGCCAGGTCGAAGGGGCGGGCGAACTCCTCGCGGGCCAGCGCCCGTACGCCCGCCTCGCCGTCCGGGCCGGCCAGGTGCTCGCAGGCGGTGACGGCGAACTCCGGCTCGGTGCCCTCGGTGACCACCTGCACCGGTTCGCCGTCCACCTCGCGGAAGGTGGTGCGCAGCGCCTCGTGGCGCCGGGCGATGGCGGAGACGGCGCGGCGCCACAGCTCCAGGTCGAACGGGCCGTGGATCCGGGTGGCGCCGCAGACGTTGTAGGCGGTGTCACCGGGCGTCAACTGGTCCAGGAACCACATCCGCTGCTGCGGGAAGGAGGCCGGGAACCGGTGCCGGCGGGGCCGGCCGGCGGCCTGCCTGCGGCGCAGCCGTTCGGCGAGCAGGGCGCGCCTCTCGGCGGCGGACAGGGCGGCGGGGTCGGGGGTGGTCATCGCGGGTCCGTCCTCGGCTGTGTCGCGGGCGCTCATTCCTGGTCACCCCGGTCGGTGGACTCCTCGGCGAGCAGGGCCCGGAGCCGGGCCTCCACCTCGGCGTCGGACAGGCCGTCGAGGTCGTCCGGGCCGACGAGATCGGACAGGGCGCCGAGGTCGTCGGGGCCGTGGAGTTCGGCGGACGCGTCCCGGCTCAGCGCCTCGATGGCCTCCCCGGTGTCGCCGCCGCCGGCCCCGGCCAGCAGCCGGACGGTGTGCGCGACGGTCGGGGAGTGGAAGAAGTCGCGCAGGTCGAGTTCGGTGCCGAAACGGCCCTGGATCCGGGTGTTGAGCCGCACGGCGGCCAGCGAGTGACCGCCCAGCGCGAAGAAGTCGTCGTCGACGCCCACCTCCTCGACGCCCAGCACCTCCCGCCACAGCGCCGCGACGGCCTCCTCCTGCTCGGTGGCCGGTGCCACGAACGGGGTCGCCAGCGCGGGGCGCGGGTGGCTGCCGCCGGCCGGCGCCGGCCGGTCCAGCTCCCGGGCCAGCAGGGCGGGGGTGATCGAGCGGGCCAGCCGGCGCTGCGCACCGAAGTCCTGCGGGGTGACCACCAGATGGGCGGGAAGTTCGGGCTGCGCCAGCACCCGGGCGAAGGCGGCCCGGCCGTCCGCCTCGCCGAAGCCCCGGCCGAGCGCCGCCAGGGCGCCGGTGGCGGCGGGCGCCGCGCCCGCACCGGTGCCGCCGCCCGCCGACTCGGCCTCCGCGACGGTCCGCCCGATCTGTTCCAGCAGCGCGTCGACGTCGTTGATCCGCTTGACCGTGAAGTCGCTCACCCGGACCAGCAGCCGGCCGTCGGGGCCGAGGAGTTCGAGGTCGCAGCTGAGCGTCTCGCCGCTCGACCCGGCGGGGTGCCCGATCTCCACCGCCACGTGCACGGTGCCGGTCAGCGGGTGGTGGATCCGCAGGCTCCGGTAGGTGAGCGGCAGGTAGTACGGGTCCTCGGCGTGCAGCCGGAAGACCCCGCTGGCCATGTCGAGCAGCGCCGGGTGCAGCGGGTAGGCGTCCAGGTCGGCGAGGAAGGCGTCGTCCAGCCGGAGGGTGGCGAGCATCCGCCGGCCGCCGGTGCGGATGGTCCTGAGCACCTGCCAGCGCGGGCCGAACCAGAACCGCAGCGGCCCGCCGCCCTCCTCGAAGCGCTCCACCCCGAGCCGGCGGCGGATCTCCTCCTCGGTCTCCAGGACCTCGGTCACCTCGCAGCGGGCCTCCACCTCGGCGAGGTCGCGCACGGTGTCCGGGCCGCGCTCGTGGAACGAGGCCGAGCCGACGGCGTGCTCGCGCCACGGCGCGTCCTCGGCGGGGCGGCTGCGGACCGTGAAGTGCGGCCGGCCGTCGCGTTCCTCGATCGTGGTGTACACCGTGCGGCGCTGCCCGTCCGGGACGATCACCGGCGTCATGAACAGCACGTCGTGCAGCTCGATCTCGCGCTCGCCCGCCTGCCCGGCCAGCGCGGCGCGGACGAGTTCCAGATAGGCGGTGCCCGGCACCAGGCCGTGGCCCATCAGCCGGTGGTCGTCGACGATCCAGCTGTCCGCGGTGGACAGCTCGGTCGCCCAGACGCGGGTGGTGCCCTCGGAGCGGACCGGCCGCAGCAGCGGGTGCCCGCCCCCCTCGGCGGCGCCGGGCCGGGCGGTGAGCCCGGCGGCCATGCCGACGCCCTCCCAGGTGCCCCAGCCGAGCGAGGTGACCGGCCGGCCCCGCCGGCGCCGCTCCTGGGCGAAGGCGTCCAGGAAGGCGTTGGCGGCGGCGTAGTCGCTCTGGCCGGGCCCGCCGAGCACGGCGCTGACCGAGGAGCAGAGCAGGAGGAAGTCCAGCGGATCGTGCGCGGTGAGCCGCTCCAGCAGCAGGGTGCCCAGGGTCTTCGCCGCCAGCACGCCGTCCGCCTCCGCCGGGGTGCGGCGCGCCAGCATCCCGGCCGACGGCGCCCCGGCGGCGTGCACGACGCCGTTCAACGGGCCGAACCGCGCGCGCAGTTCGGCGATCCGGGCGGCCAGTCGCGGCTCGTCGGTGACGTCGGCGCGCAGCACCGCGATCCGGGCGCCGCGCTCGCGCAGCCGGATCAGCCGGCGGATCCGGACGCCGGTCGGGTCGTGCTCGCCGTGCGCGGCGAGCCAGCCGGGCCAGTCCTCCTCGGCGGGGAAGTCGGAGCGGGCGAGCAGGCCGAGGGCGGGGGCCTCGGCTCCCTGCGCCAGCTGCTCGGCGAGGGCCAGGCCGACGCCGCCGAGACCGCCGGTGACCAGGTAGACGCCGCCGTCGCGCGGGCCCACCGGGCCGTCCGTCGGCGCGTCCTCGGCGGGCAGCGGCAGGGCGTCGAAGTCGCGGACCCACCAGTGCCGGCCGCGCAGCGCGAGGTCGCGCTCGCCGGGCCCGCGCAGCAGCAGCGCGTGCACGGAGCGCACCGACTCCCCGGCCGGGGCCTGCGGGTCGGTGCCGGTGACGTCCAGCAGGCGGCAGGTGACGTCCGGCAGCTCCTGCGGAAGCACGGTGCAGGGGCCGGCCAGCAGGGCCTGCTCGGGGCGCAGCGGCTCGTCGCCGGTGACGGCGTGCACGCCCCGGCACAGCACGTCGACGGTGACCGGGACGGCGGGGCGGGTGTCCCCGAGGGCCTGGGCGAGGGCGCTCAGGCTGTCCAGGCCGAGCCGGCGGGCCGCCGCCAGCCGGGCTTCGTCCGGCGCGGGGGCGCCGGACGGCTCCTCGGCCAGGGTGAACGCGTGCACCAGCCGCAGGGCGGCCGCGTCCTGGAGGTCCAGGGCGCCGAGCAGGCCGGCGAGCTGGGCGCGGTCGGCCGGCTCCAGCGCCCAGGAGCGCTCGCCGAGGGCGCGCGGGCCGGGGACGCGCAGCCCGTCGGTGCGCGCGGGGCCGTCGTCGGCGGCGACCCGCACGACGGAGGCGCCCTGCCCGGCGAGCCGGTCGGCGAGGGCGGCGCCGAGGCCGGTGTCCGCGCCGAGCACCACCCACAGCGCCGCGCCGTCGGGGCCCGGCCGGCCGGCGGCCGGTGCCAGGCGCCGCCAGCCGGGCGTGCGGAACCAGTCCTCGACCGGCACCGGGCCGGCCGGGCGCCCGGGCCCGGCGGCGGTGGCGCCCGGGTCGGGGTCGACCCAGAAGCGCTCGCGCTGGAAGGCGTGGCCGGGCAGCCGCAGCACCCGCCCGGCGGCGGGCCCGAGGGCGGCCGGGTCGACGGGCGCCCCGGCGCTCCACAGCGCCCCCACGGCCTGCGCCAGCCGGACCCGGTCGTCCGCCCGCTCGTGCGGGTGGCGCAGCGAGCCGACCACCGTGCGGCCCTCCCGCCAGGCGTGGTGGCGGCGGACGAAGTCGCCGAGGGTGTGCCCGGGGCCGACCTCCAGCAGCACCCAGGACGGGTCGGCCAGCAGCAGGGCGGCCGCGTCGGCGAACCGGACGGGCGCGCGCAGGTGGCGGCCCCAGTACTCCGGGTCGGTCGCCTCCTCGTCGGTGATCCAGCTGCCGGTGACGCCGGAGCAGAACGGGATCCGCGGCGGGCTCAGCCGCACCCCGCGGACCGCCTCCACCAGCGGGCCGACGGCGCCGTCCACGGCGGCGGAGTGGAAGGCGTGCGAGGTGTGCAGCCGGCGGCAGGGGAGGCCCGCCGCCTTGAGCCGCCGCTCCAGGCCGTCCACCGCCCCGGTCGGGCCGGAGACCACGCTCAGCTCGCTGGAGTTGACCGCCGCCACGGCGAGCTCCGGGGCCTCGCCGAGCCAGGGCGCGAGGTCCCGCTCGGCCAGGAAGACGGTGAGCATCGACCCGGCGGGCATCGCCTGGACCAGTCGGCCCCGGGCCGCCACCAGGCGCACAGCGTCCTCCAGGGGGAACACGCCCGCCAGGCAGGCCGCGACGTACTCGCCGACGCTGTGCCCGGCCATGGCGCCGGGCCGCACGCCGAGCGCCTCCCACTGCCGGGCCAGCGCGTACTCGACCAGGAACAGGGCCGGCTGGGCGAACTCGGTGCGGGTCAGCCGCTCCTCGGCGGCCTCGGCGCCGGCCGGGCCGGGGAACAGCAGGGCGCGCAGGTCCTCGCCCAGCTCGGCGGCGAACAGCTCGGCGCCGCGGTCGAGTTCGGCGGTGAACACCGGCTCGCGGCGGTACAGGCCGCGGGCCATGCCGGTGTACTGGGTGCCCTGGCCGGGGAACAGGAAGGCGGTCCGGGCCCGCTCGGCGGCCTCGGCGGTGCCGGCGGCGCTCACGGCGCGCAGCGCGGCGAGCACCTCGGCGCGGTCGCGGCCGACCACCGCGCGGCGCCGGGCGAAGGCGCGCCGGCGGTGCGCCAGGGTGTGCGCGAGGTCGGCCAACTCCGTTGCGGGGTGGGCCTCCAGGTGGTCGGCCAGCCGCCGGGCGCTCTCGGCGACGGCCTCGCCCGTCCGCCCGGACAGCGGCAGCAGGACCGGGGTGTCCCCGTCGGTCGCCGCCGGTGGCAGCGGCTCGGGCGGCGGTCCCTCCTCCAGCACCAGGTGCACATTGGTGCCGCCGATGCCGAAGGAGCTGACCCCCGCCCGGCGCGGCGAGCCGCCCCGGGGCCACGGCCGCAGCCGGTCGTTGACGAAGAACGGGCCCGTCTCCAGGTCGAGTTCGGGGTGGGGCTTGGTGAAGTGCGGCGTCGGCGGGATCGCCTCGCGGCGCAGCGCCAGCACCGTCTTGATCAGCGCCGCGACCCCGGCGGCGGCGTCCAGATGGCCGATGTTGCCCTTCACCGAGCCGATCGCGCAGAAGCCGGTGGCCCCGGTGGTCTCCCGGAAGGCGCGGGTGAGCGCGGCGAGTTCGATCGGGTCGCCGAGCGCGGTGCCGGTGCCGTGGGCCTCCAGGTAGCCGATGGAGCCGGCGTCCACCCCGGCCACCGCCAGCGCCTCGGCGACCACCGCGGCCTGGCCGTCGACGCTCGGCGCGGTGTACCCGGCCTTCAGCGAGCCGTCGTTGTTGACCGCCGAGCCGAGCACCACGGCGTCCACGGTGTCGCCGTCGCGGCGGGCGTCGGCCAGCCGGCGCAGCACCACGACGCCGGCGCCGTTGCCGGGCACCGTCCCGGCCGCCGCCGCGTCGAACGGCCGGCAGTGTCCGTCGGGGGAGAGGATGCCGCCCGGCTCGTAGGCGTAGCCCTGCGCGAGGGGCGAGCCGATCGACACCCCGCCGGCCAGCGCGAGGTCGCACTCGCCGTCGAGCAGGCTCTGGCAGGCCAGGTGGACGGCGGCCAGCGAGGTCGAGCAGGCGGTCTGCACGGTCAGCGCCGGGCCGGTCAGGCCGAGCTTGTAGGCGACCCGGGTGGCCAGGAAGTCCTTGTCGGAGGCGAGCAGCGTCTGGTACGGCCCCGCCGCGTCGTAGACCCGCCGGTTGGCCGTCACGTTGTGCAGCAGGTAGGTGTTCATGCCGGCGCCGGCGAACACCCCGATCCGGCCCGCGAACGCCTCCGGCACGCACCCGGCGGACTCCAGGGCCTCCCAGGCGCACTCCAGGAACACCCGGTGCTGGGGGTCCATGATCTCGGCCTCGCGCGGGCTGTAGCCGAAGAACGCCGCGTCGAAGCGGTCCGCGCCCTCCAGCACGCCCTTGGCCCGCACGTAGCCGTCCCGGCCGGACACCGCGGGATCCACCCCGGACGCCCGCAGCTGCTCCTCGGAGAGGACGGAGACCGACTCCCGGCCCTCCTCCAGGTTCCTCCAGAAGGTGTCGACGTCGGGGGCGCCGGGGAAGCGGCCGGCCATCCCGACGATGGCGATCTGGTCGAGTTCTTCGGACATCTCCGGCATCGGGGTCTCCTGTCGCCCTCTCATGTCGCTACCTCGGGATACGTCGCTACCTCGGGCCCGTCGCTGACGCGGGCCCGTCGCTGCCTCAGGACCGGGCGCGGCGCGCGGCCGCCTGGTGCCGCCGGGCACCGGCCCGGCGCCGGTGCTCCGCGCGTTCGCGCGCCTCCGGCCCCGGGGCCGCCGACGGCTCCCCCTCGGACCGGCTCAGACGGGCGGCCAGCGAGGCCACCGTCGGGTGCTGGAACAGCTCGACCATCGAGACCTGGTGCCCGGTCCGCGCGGCGAGCAGCGAGCGCAGCTCGGCCAACAGCAGCGAGTGCCCGCCGAGGTCGAAGAAGTTGTCGTGGGCGCCGACCCGCTCGACCCCCAGCACCGTGCGCCAGAGCCCGGCGAGGGTGTCCTCCAGGCCGGCCCCGGGCGCGGTGAACGGCGCCCCCGCCGCGGGCCGGCCGCCGTCCGGCTCGGGCAGCGCGGCGCGGTCCACCTTGCCGCTCGGCGTGAGCGGCAGGGCGTCCAGCACCGCGAACGCGGCCGGCACCATCGAGGCGGGCAGCCGCTCGCGCAGGTGCGCGGCCAGCTCGGCGGGCCCGGGCACCCCGGCGCCCTCGGCCGCCGTCAGATGGGCGACCAGCCGCACGTCCCCGGCCCGGCGCTCGCGGGCCGTCACCACCGCCTCGCGCACCGCGGGGTGCGCGGTCAGCGCGGCCTCGATCTCACCGGGCTCGATCCGCTGGCCGCGCAGCTTCACCTGGTGGTCCAGCCGGCCCAGGAACTCCAGCGCGCCGTCCTCCCGGTACCGCGCGAGGTCCCCGGTCCGGTACAGCCGCGCCGCCGGGTCCGGGTCGAACGGGTCCGGCACGAAGCGCTCGGCCGTCAGCTCCGGCCGGTTCAGATAGCCGCGCGCCAGGCCCCGGCCGCCGATGTGCAGCTCCCCGGGCACCCCGACCGGCACCGGTTGCAGCGCCCCGTCCAGTACGTGGATCCGGGTGTTGGCGATCGGCCGGCCGATCGGCACCGGGCGGCGCGGATCGGCCTCCGGGCGGCAGGTCCAGTGGGTGACGTCGACGGCCGCCTCGGTGGGGCCGTAGAGGTTGTACAGCCGGGCGCCGCAGCGGGCCAGGAAACGGTCCTGGAGGTCGCGCGGCAGCGCCTCGCCGCTGCACACCACCCGGCGCAGGCTGGTGCACTCCTCCACCTCCTCCCGCAGGAAGGCCTGGAGCATGGACGGCACGAAGTGCACCGTCGTCACCCGCTCCTCCCGGATCGTCCGGGCCAGGTAGCCCGGGTCCCGGTGGCCCCCGGGGCGGGCCAGGACGAGGGTGGCGCCGGTGGCCAGCGGCCAGAAGAACTCCCACACCGACACGTCGAAGGAGAACGGCGTCTTCTGCAGCACCCGGTCCTCGGCGTCCAGCCGGTAGGCGTCCTGCATCCACAGCAGCCGGTTGCGGATCGCCGCGTGCACGTTCATCACGCCCTTGGGCGCACCGGTGGAACCGGAGGTGTAGATGACGTAGGCGAGGTCCTCGCCGCCGACCTCGACGTCCGGGGCGGTGTCGGGCTCCCCGCCAGGCGCGGCCTCGAACTCCTCCACGCACAGCGCCTCGGCGGCCACCACCGGCAGGCGCCCGAGCAGCGCGCGACGGGTGAGCAGCACCGGCACCCGGGCGTCGCGCACCATGTGCTCCAGCCGGGCGGGCGGCAGCTCCGGGTCCAGCGGCAGGTAGGCGCCGCCCGCCTTGAGCACCGCCAGCAGCGCCACCACCAGCTCGGGCGAGCGCTCCAGGCCCACGCCCACCACGACGTCCCGGCCCACCCCGAGCCCGCGCAGCCGGTGCGCCAGCCGGTTGGCCCGCCGGTCCAGCTCCCGGTAGCCGACGGAGCGCCCCTCGAAGCGCAGCGCCGGCGCCCGCGGGGTCAGCCGCGCCCGCTCCTCGAAGGCCTGGTGGATCCAGCCCGCCCCGGCCGGCCACCGGCGCGCGGTGGCGTTGAACTCCTCGACGACGCGCCGCCGTTCGCCCTCCGTCAGCAGCTCCAGCGCGTCCACCGGGCGCTCCGGGTCCGCCACCGCCTGCTCGGCCAGCCGGCGGAAGTGGCCGGCGAGGCGGGCGACGGTGGACTCGTCGAACAGATCGCGGTCGTACTCGAACCAGCCGCTCAGCCCGCCGTCGCGGTCGAAGGCCTGCAGCTCCAGGTCGAAGCGGGCGCCGCCGCTGCGCACCGCCACCGGCTCCAGCCGCGCGCCGCCCAGGGTGAGGTCCGGCACCGCCTCCCGGCCGTAGGCGAAGCTCACCTGGTACACCGGCGGGCGGCTGAGGTCGCGGGCCGTGTTCAGCGCGCCGACCACCAGCTCGAACGGCACCTCCTGGTGCTCGTAGGCGCCCAGGCAGGCGCTGCGCACCCGCGCCAGCACCTCGGTGAACGAGGGCTCGCCGTCCAGCTCGGTGCGGATCGGCAGGGTGTTGACGAAGTAGCCGATCAGCGGCTCCAGTTCGGGCCGGTCGCGGACGGCCGTGGGCACGCCCACCACCACGTCCCGCTGCCGGCCGTACCGGGCGAGCAGCACGGTGAAGACGGCCAGCAGCGCCATGTAGGTGGTCGCGCCGCGCCGGTGGGCGAGGGCGGCCAGCTCGCGCATCAGCGGCTCGGGCAGCTCGAACGGCAGGGCGCCGCCGCGAAAGCCCTGCACGGCGGGCCTCGGCCGGTCGGTCGGCAGCTCCAGGGCGGGCGGCGCCCCGGCCAGCCGCTCCCGCCAGTACGCCAGCGGGACGTCCCAGCGCCCCTGTTCCCGCCGCTCGCGCTGCCAGAGGGCGAAGTCGGCGTACTGCACCGGGGGTTCGGGCAGCGGCGAGGGCCGGCCCTCGGCGAACGCGGCGTACAGGGCGGCGAGTTCGGACAGCAGCACCCAGAACGACCAGCGGTCGGAGACCAGGTGGTGCAGCGCCAGGACGAGCACCGACTCGTCCTCGGCGGTGCGCAGCAGCGTCAGGCGCACCGGCGGTCCGGCCGCCAGGTCGAAGGGCTCGCCGGTCGCCTCGGCGGTGATCCGCTCCTCCAGCCCGGCCGCCGTCAGCCCGGCGCCCCGCAGGTCGACCTCGGGCAGCTCCGGTGCCACGAATGCCCGCACCACCTGGACCGGGCGGCCCCCGCGCAGCCCGAAGGCGGTGCGCAGCGCCTCGTGCCGGCGGACCACCTCGGCGAAGGCCGCGCGCAGCAGCCCGGCGTCCACCGGGCCGCGCACCCGCACCGCGCCCGGCACCACGTACGCCGGGTTGCCGGGGCGCAGCTGCTCCAGGAACCACATGCCCTGCTGGAAGACCGAGAGCGGGAAGACGTCCTCGGCGGCCGTGGACCGCTTCTCGGCGAGCAGTTCCTCAAGGCGGGCCCGCTGCTCCGGGGTCAGGGCGGCCAGGCGCTGTTCGAGCTCAGCCATCGGACCGCTCCGTCTCCCCGGTCACCTGGTCCAGCAGGGCGAGCAGTTCGGCGTCGCGGTCCGCCGCGCGGGCGACCCGGCGGATCGGCGCGGTGTCCTCGCCCCGCTCCGGCCGCGAGTCGGCGGCCAGCTCGCCGACCACCTGTTCGGCCAGGCCGCGCACGGTCGCGCCCTTGAGGAAGTCGGCCACCGTGACCTTGACACCCAGCCGGCCCTGGATCTCGTTGCGCAGTTCCACGGCCATCAGCGAGTCCAGCCCGAGGCCGGACAGCGGCGCGTCGGCGTCCACGGTGGCCGCGCGCGAGCCCAGCGCGGTGCGCACCCCGGCTGTGAGCCCGGCCACCAGGGCGGCGACCCGCTGGTCGGCGGGGGCGCCCAGCAGTTCCGCGGCGGTGGGCAGCGCGCTCGCGGCGGCCCTGCCGGGCGCGCCGGGCACCCGGGCGGGCCTCGGCCGCCCCGTCGGCCCGGCGGTGCGCCCGGGCCCGGCGGGTCGGGCCGGGGTCCGGCGCGCGGCGGGCGTGGTGGCGCCGTCGCCGCCCGGATCGTGCCAGCAGCGGGTGGCGGCGAACGGGTAGTGCGGCAGCGCGGTGCGGGCGCGCGGCCGGTCGCGGTCGAACCCGGCCCAGTCCACCTCGGCCCCCTCGACGTACAGCCGGCCGAGGCTGCCCAGCAGGATCTCCCAGTCGTCGTACTTCGGCCGCAGGCTCGGCAGCATCAGCACGTCGTCACCGGTCAGCACCTCGCGGACCAGGCCCAGCAGCGTCGGCGCCGGGCCCACCTCCAGGAAGGTGCGGTAGCCCAGCTCGTACAGCGCCCGCACCCCGTCGGCGAAGAGCACCGGCTGCCGGGCGTGGCCCAGCCAGTAGGCGCTGTCCAGCGGCCGGTCCCACGGCCACAGCCCGCCGGTCAGGTTGGACACCAGCGGCAGCTCCGGCGCGCCGAAGGCGACCTTCTCCAGGGCCGTCCGCAGCGGCTCCAGCACCGGCTCGACCAGCGGGGAGTGCGAGGAGGTGGAGATCCGCAGCCGGCGCACCTCGGCGCCGCGCGCGGTGAACGCCGCGCAGACCTCGTCGACCACCTCCCGCACCCCGGAGACGGTGGTGTTCGCCGGGCCGTTCACGGCGGCCACCGCGACCAGGGCCGGGTCGTGACGGGCGAGTTCGGCGGCGACCTGCTCCACCGGGGCCGGGATCGCGGCCATCGCGCCGGACTCGGCGAGCCGCTGGAGCAGCCGGCCGCGCTCGGCGACCAGCCGCAGTCCGTCCTCCAGCGGCATCGCGCCCGCGAAGCAGGCGGCGGTGTACTCGCCGAGGCTGTGACCGAGCACGGCGGCCGGCTCCACGCCCCACGAGCGCCACAGCCCGGCCAGCGCGTACTCCACCGCGAACAGGCCCGGCTGCGCGAACTCCATGGTGTCGATCAGCCCGGCGTCCGCCGCCGAGGCCGGGTACAGCGCGGAGAGCAGCGGCGCCGGCAGCACGTCGCGCAGGACGTCGTCGCAGTGCTCCAGGGTGCGCCGGAAGGACGGCTGGGTCTCGTACAACTGCCGGGCCATGCCCGCGCGTTGCGGTCCCTGGCCGGTGAACAGGAAGACCGGCTCGGCAGCCGCGCCCCGCGCTTGGCCCAGCAGCAGCCCCTCGCCGGGGTCGTCCCGCACGAAGTCCGCCAGCCGGTCCGCGAGCTCCCCGGCGGTGGCGCCCACCGCGGCGAGCCGGTGCGGGAAGTGCGAGCGCCCGGTACCGGCGGAGAAGCACAGGTCGGGCGCGGCGTGCGGGCCGGCCGCCGCCAGCCGGTCCTGGTAGCGGCGGGCGAGCTTGAGCAGCGCGCCGCCGCTCTTCGCCGACAGGGCCAGCACGGAGAGCGGGCGTCCGCCGTCCGGCTCCGCCTCCGCCGCCGGGCGCGGCGGCGCCTGCTCCACGATCAGGTGCGCGTTGGTGCCGCTGAAGCCGAAGCTGCTCACCCCCGCCACCCGTGGTCCCTCCCCGGCCGGCCAGGGGGTGGGGCCGGTCGGCACGGCGAAGGTGGTCCCCTCGAAGGAGATGTGCGGATTGAGCGTGCCGAAGTGCAGGTTCGGCGGGACCATCCCGCGCTCGACGCACAGCGCGGCCTTGATCAGCCCGGCGATCCCGGCCGCCGCCTCCAGATGGCCGAGGTTGGTCTTCACCGCGCCCAGGAGGAGCGGCGGGCCCTCCTCGCGGCCGTAGACCTCGGCCAGCGACGCCACCTCGATGGGGTCGCCCAGCTTGGTGCCGGCGCCGTGCGTCTCGATGTAGCCGACCCGGTCCGGGCCGATGCCGGCGGCGGCCAGCGCCCGGCGGAACACCTCGCGCTGGGCGGCGCCGTTCGGCGCGGTCAGCCCCGAGCTGCGCCCGTCCTGGTTGACCGCCGAGCCGCGGATCACCGCGAGCACCCGGTCGCCGTCGCGCCGCGCGTCGGAGAGCCGCTTGAGCACCACCACGCCGCAGCCCTCGCTGCGCACGAAGCCGTTGGCCGCCGCGTCGAACGTCTTGCAGCGGCCGTCGTCGGCGAGCATCTCCGGGAACTGCGAGAAGGAGATCGCCGCGTCGGGGGAGACCACCGCGTTGACCCCGCCGGCCATCGCCAGGTCGCACTCGCCCAGGCGCAGGTTCTGGCACGCCTGGTGGACGGCGACCAGCGAGGAGGAGCAGGCGGTGTCCACCGAGACGCTCGGACCGCGCAGGTCCAGCAGGTAGGAGAGCCGGCCGCTGGCGATGCTGTGGGCCGCGCCGGTGCCGGCGTGGGCCGTGATGTCGGCCGGCTCGCGGAACAGCAGCCCCGCGTAGTCGTTGCTGCAGATGCCGATGAACACCCCGGTGCTGCTGCCGGCCAGCGCGTGCGGGGCCTGCCCGGCGTCCTCCAGGGCCTCCCAGGCGACCTCCAGCACCAGGCGCTGCTGCGGGTCCATGGCGACGGCCTCGCGGCGGGAGATGCCGAAGAACTCGTGGTCGAAGCGGTCGATCCGGTCCAGGAAGCCGCCCCAGCGGCTGCTGTACCGGCCGGGGGTGCGGGGCCGCTCGTCGTAGAGGCCGTCGACGTCCCAGCGGTCGGGCGGGATCTCGCCTACCGCGTCGGTGCCGGAGGCCAGCAGTTCCCAGTACGCCTCCGGGTCGCCCACGCCGCCGGGGAAGCGGCAGCCGACGCCGATGACGGCGATCGGCTCGGAGCGGGCGCGCTCGTAGGCGTCGATCCGCTGCTGCATCCGCTCCATCGTCAGATAGGCGCGCTTCATCGCCGTGACGGACGCGGAGCGGTCCTCGGACGGTGCGGTCCGGTCGGTGTCGGTGTCGGTGTCGGTGTCGGCGTCGGTCCGGTCCGCGCCGGTCCGGTCGGTGTCGGTCCGGGTGCTGTCGTCGCGCGTGGTCATCGTCCCTGTCCCCGGTCGGTCGGATCGGCATCGGCGTCGAACTGCTCGGTCTTGGCGAGGAGGAGGGCCTCCAGGTCGCGTTCGGAGAGCCCGTCGAGGTCGGCCGGGGCCCGCTCGGGGGCCGGGGGCCCGGCGACGGGCGGCCCGGCCGGGGTGGACGGGGTCGACGGGGTGGACGGGGCGGCCGGTCCGTGCTCCAGCGGGATCCCCAGCCGCTCGGCGAGGAAGGGCACCAGGGCGTCCAGCGTCGGGTACTGCCAGCCGAGCGTGGCGGGCAGCGGCACCCCGAGCGACAGCTCCAGCCGCGAGCGCAGCTCCAGGGTGCGCATCGAGTCGAAGCCCAGGCCCGCCAGCGGCGCGGCGCTGTCGACGGCGTCGGCGTCCGCGCCGGGCCCGTCCAGCACCAGGGCGGCCAGCTCCCGGCAGTGCCGCACCAGCAGGGCCCGGCGGCGCCGGCCCGGCTCGACCGCCAGCAGCCGGCGGCGCAGCGCCTGTCCGCCGTCGGACTCCGCGTTCGGCGCCTCCGGCGCGTCGGGCGTGCTCCCGCCGGGCGCCGCGGCGGCCCGGACGACCGCCGCCGGGCTGCCCAGCAGCCGGGCGAGCGAGTCCAGGCCCGCGCCGTCGACGCTCAGCGCGGGCAGCCCGAGCGCCCGGCGGTGGACGGCGAGCGCGTCCAGGCAGGCGCCGAGCACCGTCTCCCGGCCCGCCCCGGAGGCCGGGTCGCACAGCACCAGGAAGTCCAGTGCCCGCCCGGCCGTGGCCAGATGGAGCTGCCAGGCCTCGGCGGCCCGTTCGGCCGCGGCGGCCGCGGGTTCCTCCTCCTCGGCGGCGGCCTGCGGCGTGCTCGCGAGGTGCACCACCCCGGCCACCTCCAGCGTGTCCAGCAGCGCGGCCGTCTCCTCGGGCCGCGCCGGGTCCGCGACCGGCAGTGCCACCTCCACGCCCCGGGCGCGCAGCCCGGCCACCGCCCCGGCCGCCGCCGCCGAGGCGTCCGTTCCCGGGGCGCGGAGCAGGGCGATCCGGCGCGCGCCCAGCTCCGCCAGCCGTTCGGCCGCCGCCAGTGCGGCGGGCGCCGTGCCGCCGGTCACCAGGTAGCCGGCCCGCGCCGCCCGGACCACCGCCGGGCTCGGCGGCACCGCGATCTCCGGCGCCGGCTCGGGCCGCAGCACCAGCTTGCCGAGGTGCCGGGCCTGCGCCATGGCGGCGAACGCCTCCCGCGCCTCGCCGAACGGCCGGGCGGTGACCGGCAGCGGACCGAACTCCCCGTCCCCGAAGCCCCGGACCACCTCGGCGAAGAGCTCGGCGAGCAGCGCCGGCCGGGCGTGGAAGACGTGGTCGAGGTCGACCGCGAACAGCGTGCGGTTCCCCTTGAGGTGGCCGAGCCCGACCGGGCTGTCGTCGAAGATGTCGCGCTTGCCCAGCTCGACGAACCGCCCGCCCGGCGCCAGCAGCGCCAGCCCGCGCCGCAGCGCCTCGCCGGTCAGCGAGTTGAGCACCACGTCCACCCCGCGCCCGCCGGTGGCCTCGGCGACCTCGTCGGCGAAGGCCGTCGAGCGGGAGTCCATCACCCGCTCGACGCCGCCCAGTTCGCGCAGGAAGCGGCGCTTCTCCGGCGTCCCGGCGGTGGCGAGGACCCGCGCCCCGCGGCGCCGGGCCACCGCCAGCGCGGCCAGGCCCACCCCGCCGCTCGCCGAGTGGACCAGCACCGTCTCGCCCGTCCCCAGCCGGGCCAGGTGGTCCAGGCCGTAGACGGCGGTCAGGAAGGCGATCGGAACGGCCGCCGCCCGCTCGTCGTCCAGCCCCGCCGGCCGCGGCGCCACCAGGTGCGCCTCGGTGGTCGCGTACGCGGCCAGCGCGGACGGCACCACGGCCATCACCCGGTCCCCGACGCGGAAGCGCTCGACGCCGGCGCCGACCGCGCTGACCCGGCCCGCGCACTCGGCGCCCAGCGGGACGCTGCCGGCGGCGCCCGGGTAGGCGCCCATCGCCTTGAGCACGTCGCTGAAGTTCAGCCCGGCCGCGGCGATCTCGATCTCGACCTGGCCGGGCCCGGGCGCGGTCCGCTCCCAGCGGGTCGGCGTCAGGCTCTCCAACAGGCCGGGCCGGACCGCCAGGATCCGGTGGTTGGTGTCCAGCTCAGGATCGAACGGCCGCCGCTGCCAGCCGGGTTCGGTGCCGTCCGCGGAGTCCTGGGGCACCCGGACCGGGACGTACCGGACCGGGCCGCGCAGCGCGGCGGCGGGCTCCCCGGCCGGGCGCAGCAGTACGTCCAGCAGCCGGGCGGGGTCGTCCCGGGCCGGGTCGGGGTCGAGGTCGACGACCAGCGGGCGGGGCGCGCCGGGCCCGTCCGCGGCCGGGTCGCGCAGCAGCGCCTGGGCCGGGTCGGGCGCCGGGTCGCGCTCGCTCACCCGCTGCGCGCCCCGGGTGAGCAGGGCGAGCCGCGGCGCCCCGGGCAGGCCCTCCTCGGCCAGTTCGCGGGCCAGCCGCAGCGCCGAGCGCACGGCCTGCCCGCGCTCCTTTCCGAGCGGGAACGGCGCGGCGCCGTCCGGCCGGGGGACGGCGGCGGCGTCCAGGCCCCAGGCGTGGACGACCCCGGCCCACGGCTCGTCGCCCGCCGCCCGCAGCTCCTTGAGCAGGGCGGTGAGGTCCTCCGGGCGGCGCGGGTCGAGTTCGTACCGCAGCGGGTCCAGCCGCCGGGACCGGTCGCCGGGGGTGACGGTCACCCAGCTGCCGCGCCGGGCGACCAGTTCGGCGCCCAGCGCCCCGGTGACGCCCGTGCGGTCGGCGAACAGCAGCCACCGGCCGGGGGCGCCCGACGGCGGGGCGCCGGGGCCGTCCTCGGCGGCGGCCCACTCCAGCGCGAACAGGGCGGGCCGGGCTTCGGCGGCTGCCTCGGCGCGGGCGGGGGCGGGTCCGGGGGCGGGCGGCGCGGCTGCCGGGGTCTCGGGCGCCTCGGGGGCGTAGCGGCGGCGCTGCCACGGGTAGGCCGGCAGGTCCAGGACGGCCCGGGGCGGTACCGCAGGGGCGTCGTCCGCCGGTTCGGACGGCGGGGCGCCCTCGGCGAGCCCGTGGAGGGCGCGCAGCGCGGCGGCCCGGTCGCCGGCGGTGATCCGGGCCCGCAGGCGGTGCCGCGCCCGCCCGGCACCCGCCGTGTACGCGAACGCCGGGTACCGCTCCTCCGGCAGGCCGGCCAGCCGGTCGTGCAGGGCGGACGCCAGCGCGCGCAGCGCCTCCGGTGTGCGGGCGGACAGCTCGAAGCCCTCGACCGGCTCCGCCGGGGCGGCGCCCGCGCCCTCCTCCCCGGCGGGGCCGATCACCACCTGGGCGTTGGTGCCGCCCATGCCGAAGGCGCTCACCACCGCGTGCCGCCCGGCGTGCTCCGGCCAGGGCCGCAGCGCCGTCGGCAGGGTGATCCCGGTGCCGTCCAGGTCGATCAGCGGGTTGAGGGTGCCGAAGTTGACCAGCGGCGGCACCGCGCGCCGCGCGACGCAGAGCACCGCCTTGACCAGCGCGATCACCCCGGCCGCCGACTCCGGGTGCCCGAGGTTGCCCTTGACCGAGCCGACCACCAGTTCGGCCCCGGCGTTGCGGCGGCCCAGCGCGGCCGCGATCGCCTCCATCTCGACGGCGTCCCCGAGCGGGGTGCCCGTGCCGTGCGCCTCGACCAGGCCGATGTCGGCGGGGGAGAGCCCGGCGTCCGCCAGCACCGCCTCGGTGAGCGCGACCTCCGACAGCACGTTGGGCGCCGTGAAGCCGGTCGAGCGGCCGGTCTGGTTCACCGCCGAGCCGTGCAGCACCGCGTGCACCCGGTCGCCGTCGCGCCGCGCGTCCTCCAGCCGCTTGAGCACCAGCACCCCGCAGCCCTCGCCCCGGGTGAAGCCGTTCGCCCGGGCGTCGAACGGGCCGCACCGCCCGTCCGGCGAGAGCGTGCCCGCCAGCTGGTGCAGCCGGGTCGCCCGCGGCGACAGCACCAGGTTCACCCCGCCGGCCAGCGCCACGTCGCACTCCCGGCGGGCCAGCGCCTGGCGCGCCAGGTGCACCGACACCAGCGAGGAGGAGCAGGCGGTGTCCACCGTGATCGCCGGGCCGGCCAGCCCCAGCGCGTACGCGACCCGGCCGACCGTGAAGCAGTGGCCGTTGCCGGCCGCCCAGTGGGTGTCCGCCGCACCCCGCTGCCAGTCCCAGTACTCCTGCCCGGTGACCCCGACGAACAGGCCGGTGCGGGCCGCGTCCAGCCGGTCCGGCGGGAGCGCCGCGTTCTCCAGGGCCTCCCAGGCGACCTCCAGCAGCAGCCGCTGCTGCGGGTCGGTGCCGCGCGCCTCCTCGGCGCTCATGCCGAAGAATTCGGCGTCGAAGTCCATCACCTCCTCCAGGAAGCCGCCGGTGTGCGGCAGCCGCTCCCACTCGGCGGCGAACGGCCCGCGCCGCCCGGCGGGCAGCGGCCCGACCAGGTCGCGGCCCCCGGCCAGCGCCGCCCAGTAGCCGTCCAGGTCGGCGATGCCGCCCGGCAGCCGCAGGCCGATGCCGACCACGGCCAGCGGGCCGGTGCCGCTCGCGGCGTCCAGCTGCGCCCGCAGCCTGCGGACGGTGTCCAGCGCCCTGGTCAGCGGGGTGGGCGCGGGGGCGGTGGTGTCGCGCTGCTCGGTCATCGTCCTCAGCCCTCGCCGTCCGTCGCCGTGTCGGCGCCCTCGCCGGGTTGCCCGCCGAGCAGCCGCTCCGCCAGCACCGCGGAGAGCGCCCGGGGCGTGCCGTACGTCCACAGCAGGGTGGGCGACAGCCGCAGCCCGAACGCCGCCTCCAGCCGGTTGCGCAGCTCCAGGCCCATCAGCGAGTCCAGTCCGAGCGCCTTGAACGGCGTGTCCCGTTCGATCGTCCCGCTGTCCAGCCGCAGCACCCGGCCCGCCAGCTCCCGCACGGTGGCCTCCAGCAGCCCGGGCCAGTGCTCGGCGGGCGCGGCGCGCAGCTCGGCGAGCAGGGCCGCGCCCGCGCTGCTGCCGGCGCCACCGTCCCTGGCCAGCTCGCGCAGCCCGCTCCAGCTCTCCAGCGTCACCGTGTCCGGGTACGCCTCCAGGTACTGCCGCAGGTCGATCGGGACGTAGCCGACCACCGGCTCGTCACCGCCCAGGAAGCCCTCCAGGGCCCGCCACGCCTCCGCGGTGGAGAACCCGGCCATGCCGCGCTCCGCCAGCCGGGCGCCGCGGTTGTCCGCCGCGGCGGCCAGGCCGACGTCGTCGAACGGCCCCCACTGCACGCTCAGCGCCGGGCGTCCGCGCCGCCGCCGGGCCACCGCCAGCGCGTCCAGGAAGGCGTTGCCCGCCGCGTAGGCCGCCTGCCCGGCGTTGCCGAACAGCGCCGCCGCCGAGGAGAACAGCAGGAAGAAGTCCAGCGGGTCGTCCCCGGTCACCGCGTCCAGGTTGACCGCGCCGTCCACCTTGGGTGCCAGCACCCGGTGCAGCCGCTCCGCCGTCAGGTTGAGGACGGTCGCGTCGTCCAGCAGGCCGGCCGCGTGCACCACGCCGCGCAGCGGCGGCAGCTGCGCGCGCACCCGGCGCACCGCCGCCGGGTCGGCGACGTCCGCCGCGAAGGTCTCCACCGGAACGCCGCGCGCCCGCAGTGCCGCGATCCGGGCCGCCGCGTCCCCGTTCGGCGCCGACCGGCCGACCAGCGCCAGCCGGCCCGCGCCCCGCTCGGCCAGGAACTCCGCCAGCGACAGGCCGAGCGCGCCCAGGCCACCGGTGATCAGGTACGTGCCGTCGCCGCGGAACCGGCCGTCGCGCAGCGGCTCCGGCGCCACCGAGGCGACCGTCGCCGGGTCGGACAGCACGAACTTGCCGATGTGCCGGCCGCGCGCCATCTCCCGCAGCGCCCCGGCGGCCTGCGCGAACGGGCGGCGCAGCACCGGCAGCGGCCGCAGCTCGCCCGCACGCACCCGCTCCCACACCTCGGCGAACAGCCGGGTGAACAGCGCCGGCCGGCGGGCGATCACGCCCGCGAGGTCCAGCGAGGAGAGGCTGATGCCCTTGCGGAACGCCTCCAGGCCCAGGGTGCGCCCGCCGTGGATGTCGGCCTTGCCGACCTCGACGAACCGCCCGCCCTCGGCCAGGACCTCCAGACCCAGCGGGATCGCCGCGCCGGTCAGCGAGTTGAGGACGACGTCCACCCCGCGCCCGCCGGTGGCCTCGCGCACCAGTTCCGCCCAGGAGAGGTCCCGGGAGTCGAAGACGTGCCGGATGCCCAGCCCGCGCAGGTGGGCGCGCTTCTCCTCGGTGCCCGCCGTCGCCAGCACCTCGGCGCCGAGCAGCCGGGCCACCTCGATCGCCGCCAGGCCCAGGCCGCCGGCCGCCGAGTGGACGAGCACCGTCTCGCCGGGCGCGAGCGCGGCCAGGTGCCGCAGCCCGTACCAGGCGGTGACGGTCACCGCCGGGAACGCCGCCGCGTCCTCGTCGCCCAGCCCCGCCGGGACGGGCTGCGCGTGGTCGGCGAGCACCGTCCAGTGGGTGGCCAGCGCGCCGCCGCCGGCGCAGGCGACCACCCGGTCGCCGGGGGCGAAGCGGGAGACGCCCTCGCCGGTCCTGGTCACCACGCCGACCCCGTCCAGGCCGAGCAGCCGGGCGTCGGCCGACGGGTCGGGGTAGGTGCCCGTCACCTTCATCACGTCGATGAAGTTCAGCGCCGCCGAGGAGACCGCGATCTCGATCTCCCCGGCGCCCGGCGCGCGCCGCTCCAGCGGGCGGAACGCCAGGCCCTCCCAGACGCCCTGACGGTCCGGCGCGAGCCGGAACGGCTGCGCCGGGCCCGCCCGCCAGGCCGGCCGGGCCGGCTCCGCGGGGGCGTCCGCCGTCGCCGCACCGCGCACCAGCCGGCCGACCAGCCGCCCGCCGCCGCGCAGCACCACCTGGTCGGCGCCGTCCCCGGCGGCCAGCTCGGCGGCGCACCGCGCCGCCCAGCCGGCGTCCGCGCCGTCCACGTCCACCAGCACCGGCCGCAGCTCCGGGTGCTCACGGCGCAGCACCCGCCCGAAGCCCCAGTAGAGGGCCGCGCCCGGATCGCCCTCCCCGGGCGCCGAGGGCGGCAGTTGCGCGTCGGCGGTCAGCACGGCCAGCCGCGGCACCAGCGGGCGCGCGGCGCAGGCCCGCACCAGCGCGGCCAGCGCGAGCAGGCCGGCGCGCTGGGCGGCCGGGCCGGCGTCCGCGCGCGGCGCCACGAACACCACCCCGGTCAGCCCGTCGACCGGGGCCAGCCGCTCCGCCCACACCTCCTCGCGCTCCGCCGCCGCGCCGTCCGCCACCTGGGCGAGCGAGGCGCCGCCGAGCGCCTCCAGCGCCTCGGCCAGCTCACCGGCCCGCGCCCAGGCCGCCGGGCCGCCGACCGCGTCCGCCGCGCACACCGCCCAGCGGCCGGACGCCGCGTCCCCGGCGGCCTCCGGGCGGTCCTGCGGGAGCCACTCCAGCCGGTGGATCCGCTCCGCGTCCGCCGCGCCGGGGTCGGCCGAGGCCGCCAGCGGCCGCATCCGCAGCCCGAGCAGGCTCAGCAGCGGCCGCCGCTGCGCGTCGAACAGGAACAGGTCGACCTCCTCGCCGCCGCCGCGGCGCACCGCGTGCGACCACAGCGCGGTGACCGGGCGCGCGAGGTCCTGGTGCAGGTGGACCCGCCGGACCCCGACCGGCACCGCCGCCTCCTCGCCGGGGAACAGCGGGACCGACGCCTGGAGCGCCGCGTCCCACACCGCCGGGTGCAGCCGGTGCGGGTGGCCGCCGACCAGCAGGCCGTCCGCCGCCCGCACCTCGGCCAGGCACTGGGAGGCGTCCGCGCGCAGGCCCAGCACGCCCCGGAACGCCGGACCGTAGTTCAGCCCGCGCGCCGCGCAGTCCGCGTAGAACGCGGCGCCCGGGGCGGCGTCCAGACGGAGCAGCCGCTCCGGGAAGGCCGGCACCCCGGGCGCGGTGTCCTCCGCCAGCACCCGCGCCGAGGCGTGCCGCACCCAGCCCGGCGCGCCCGGCTCCAGCGAGGAGAGGGTGAAGCTGCCGCCGCCCGTCACGTCGTCCCGCCAGCCCAGCGCCACCGTCACCGGCTCGTCGGTGAGCGTCAGGTGGCGCTCCAGGGCGACGTCGGCGAGCGTGCGGTGCGCCCCGCCGGTGCGGGCCAGCGCCGTGCGCAGCGCCAGCTCCAGCATCGCCGTGCCGGGCAGCACCACCGCGTCGTACACCCGGTGGTCGCGCACCCAGGGGATGTCCGCCGGGGCCAGCTCCAGCGCGGCCGTCCAGGCGCCCTGCTCGGTCACCGACGGCACCAGCCGCAGCGCCTCCCCGGCACCGCCCGCGGTGCGCCGTCGGGCCGGCTCCACCCAGTGCGCGGTGCGCTGCCACGGGTACGGCGGCACCGGCGCCCAGGCGTCCCGGGGCAGCGCGCCGAACGGCTCCAGGCCGCTCACGTACGCCCGCGCCATCGACTCGCGCACCATGTCCGGCGAGCCCTGGTCGCGCCGCAGCGTCGACAGCACCCGGGGCGGGACGGGCCGCTGCGCGGCCAGCTGCTCCAGCGCCGGGGTGAGCACCGGGTGCGGGCTGATCTCCACCACATGGGTGACCCCGGTGTCGAACAGCCGCTCCATAGCGTCGGCGAACATCACCGGACGGCGCAGGTTGTCCACCCAGTACGGGGCGTCCAGCTCCGGTCCCTCCAGCGGGGCCACCCGCACCGTCGACATCAGCTCGACGGCGCCCCGGCCCGGGCGCACCGTCCCCAGGGCGGCCAGCAGGTCGTCCTCCAGCGCGTCCATCTGCGGGCTGTGCGAGGCGTAGTCGACGTTGACCAGCCGGCAGAAGGTGCCCTCGGCCTCCAGCAACTCCTTGAGCGCCAGCACCAGTTCGGTGTCCCCGGAGAGCACGCAGCTGTTCGGCCCGTTGTTCACCGCGAGCGAGACGCCCTCCTCGAAACCGGAGAGCGCCGCCTTGGCCGCGTCCAGCGAGAGGTCCACCGCCAGCATCCGGCCCCGGCCCGAGGTGCGGCGGGCGATCGCGCTGCGCCGGGCGACCACCATCGCGCCGTCCCGGTAGGAGAGGATGCCCGCCGCGGTGGCCGCGGTGACCTCGCCCTGGCTGTGGCCGACGACCACGTCCGGCTCCACGCCGGCCGCCCGCCACACCTCGCACAGGCCCAGTGTGACCGCCCACAGGGCGGGCTGGAGCATGTCGATCCGGGTGAGCCACTCCTCGCCGGCCGCGCCGGAGACGACCTCCACCAGGTCCCAGCCGGTGTACGGCTCCAGGGCCTCGGCGCAGCGGTCGATCACGGCGGCGAACACCGGGTCGGCGGCGAGGAGTTCGCGGCCCATGGCGTGCCACTGGGAGCCCTGGCCGGGGAAGACGAAGGCGGTGCGGCCGCGCGGCGCGGCGCGTCCGGTCAGCACCCCGGCGCCGGCGGCGGACGGGTCGGCGGCCAGCCGCTCCAGGCCCGCGGCCGCCCCGGTGGCGTCGGCGGCGGTGACGGCCGCCCGGAGCGGGAAGTGGTCGCGCCGCCAGGCCAGGGTGCCGGCCAGCGCCGGGAGCGGGGCCGCGCCGGCGTCCAGCACCTCGGCCAGCTCGCGGGCGCGCTGGGCGAGCGCCTGCTCGGTGTGCGCGGAGACCGGCAGCAGCACCGCGCGGTCCGCCCCGGCGGGCGCCGGGGCGGACGGTGCCGGGGCGTCGGCGCGCGGCGCCCCGGTCAGCACCACGTGCGCGTTGGTGCCGCCCCAGCCGAAGCTGCTCACCCCGAGGAAGACCTGCCGGTCGGCCGGCAGGGCCAGCGGCTCGCGGACCACCGTCAGGTTCAGCTCGTCGAAGGCGATGTCCGGGTTGAGCTCGGCGGAGTGCAGGCTCGGCGGCACGACCCCGTGGCGCAGTGACAGGAGCGCCTTGAACAGCCCGGGGATGCCGGCGGCGGCCTCCAGGTGGCCGATGTTGGTCTTCACCGAGCCGATCGGCAGCGGGCCCGCCTGCGCGCTGCGGGCCTGCCCGAGGACTCTGCCGACCGCGCCGGCCTCGATCGGGTCGCCGACCGAGGTGCCGGTGCCGTGCGCCTCCAGGTAGGCGACCCGGTCGGCCGGGATGCCCCAGCGCCGGTAGGAGTCGCGCAGCAGCCGCTCCTGGCCCAGCGGGCTGGGTGCGACCACGCTCTGCCCGCCGCCGTCGTTGTTCACCGCCGTGCCGGCGATGACCCCGTGGATCCGGTCGCCGTCCGCGAGCGCCCGGGCCAGCGTCTTCACGTACAGGGCGCCGACGCCCTCGCCGCGCACGAAGCCGTTCGCGCCGGCGCCGAAGGCCTTGCAGCGGCCGTCGGGTGACAGGCCGCCGAAGTGGGTGAGGCCGATCGAGGCGGTCGGGTCGAGCATCAGCGCGACCCCGCCGACGATCGCCGCGTCGACCTCCCCGGCGCGCAGCGCCTGGGCGGCGAGGTGGGCCGCGACCAGCGCGGAGGAGCAGCCGGTCTCGACGACCAGGCTGGGGCCGGTGAGGCCGAGGAAGTAGGAGACCCGGGCGGCGATCATGTCCAGCGCGTAGCCGGGCGCGGTGTGCTGGGTGACGCCGCTGCCGCTCTTGCGTCCGACGTGCTCGTAGTCGTGCCAGCCGGCCCCGACGAAGACGCCGGTGCGGGTGCCGGCCAGCGCCCGGGCGGGCGTCCCGGCGTCCTCCAGGGCGCGCCAGGCGGCCTCCAGCATCAGCCGCTGCTGCGGGTCGAGCATCTCGGCCTCGCGCGGGGAGATGCCGAAGAAGGCGGCGTCGAACCGGTCGACGTCGTCGAGGAACCCGCCGACGGCCTGGATCTCGCGCTCCGGGTCGAGCTGGGCGGTGGTGTCCCACCGGGTCGCGGGCACGGGCCGGACGGCGTCGCGCCGCTCCGTCATCAGCCGCCAGAAGCTCTCGACGTCGGGGGCGTCGGGGAACCGTCCCGCCATGCCGACGACGGCCAGGGCCTGGGTCGGGTCCTGGGCCACAGGGTCTGTGTGCATGTCCTCTTCCTCGGGCATCCGTGGTGAGCCGGATTCGGTCGTGGTCCGCCGCCCGGCCGGGGGGCGCGTCGGGGCGCGCGGACGGACGGGGACGGCCGGCGCGGGCAGGGGTCGGGGCCTACGGGCGGCGCACGGGCGGTGGAGGTGTCGGCCAGGCGGCTGTCGGGGCGGCGGACGGGTACGGGGACGGAGGGGTGCGTGGGGGCCGGCCGGGGCGGACGGGCCCCGCGCGGCATTCGATCACCAGTGCGCATCGTGGTCCTGCCCGGTCACCGGCGACAAGGCTTTGACCTGCTTTTACTGACACTTGTCACGTCCCTGTCCCGGGGCGCCGGGTCGGCCGCCGGAGCCGGGATAAGTTGAGGGGTCACCGAATGACACGCGTAGACCCATCGGTTCCGCCGGCCCCGGCGGTCCTGGCGCGGACATGTCCGCACCCGGACGCCCCGGACTGTCGACGGGACGGCGCGGCCCGTCGCACACTGGGCCCGCGGCCGAGACGATCACCATGAGTTCCGTTCATCACCACGAGTTCCGTGCACGGGAACCCCGGGGGAGACCTAGTGATGACCATTCGTGTGCTGGTAGCCGACGAGCAGCTGCTGCCGCTGGACGCGATCGCCGAAGTGCTCGCCTCCGTGCAGGACTTCGAGGTCGTCGGCGCGGTGAGCCGCAGTTCGATGATCGTCCCGGTCGCGGTGCGCCGGCGCCCGGACGTGGCGGTCCTCGGGATGGGCACCGCGCTGGGCGGCTTCCGCCTGGTGCGGGAACTGGGCCGCCGGCTGCCCGACTGCCGGGTCGTCATCATGACGGCGCGGCCCACCCGGACGCTGGTGGACCGCGCCGTGTCGGCGGGCGTGCTCGGCGTCGTGCCCAAGCAGACGAAGATCCCGCGCCTGGTCGACGCCATCCGGGACGCCGCCGCCGGCGGCGGATCGGCCGGCCGGGGCGTGGGCACGGCGGTGCGTCCGGCCGCCCCGGCGGCCGTCGCCGAGCAGGTCCTCAGCGAGCGCGAACGGGAGATCCTGCGGCTCACCGCGACCGGCGCCTCGGTCAAGGAGGTGGCCCGCGAGCTCTACCTCGCGGCGGGCACCGTCCGCAATCTCACCTCCGGCGCGATGCGCAAGCTCGACGGGCGCAACCGCTTCGACGCCGCCCGGATCGCCTCCGAGCGCGGCCTGCTGTAGGGGGCCGTCAGGACGCCCCGGCGGCCCGGTCGGACGCGCTGCGCAGCACGCAGAACTCGTTGCCCTCGGGATCGGCGAGGACGGCCCAGCCGGTTCCGTCGGGGTTGCGGCGGTCGGCGACGAGCGTGGCGCCGAGGCCCAGCAGCCGCTCCACCTCCCGGTCGCGGGTGGTCTCCGGACGCAGGCACAGATGGAGCCGGTTCTTGACCGTCTTGGCCTCGGGCACCTGGTTGAAGTAGAGGACCGGACCCTCCGCCAGCATGACCTGGACCTCGGGGTCGCCCGGCCGGTCCTCCGGATGCAGCGGCCGGCCGGTCACCGCGCTCCAGAAACGGGCCAGCTCATAGGCGTCCGCACAGTCGATCGCCACGTTCTGCACTACTGAGACCATGGGCCCGAGCCTTCCCGATTCCCGCCCCGGACGCCAGCGGATCACGCGCCCCGGGGCGCCGCCGCCTCCGGTGCCCGCGAGGGCTCCTGCTCCAGCAGCCCCAGCCGGGTGGCCCGCACCATGGCGGTGAGCCGGTTGTCGGTCTCCAGCACCCGCAGGATCTCGGCGACGAAGCGCCGCACCGTCCGGTCGGAGTACCCGAGGTGGCGGGCGATCGCCTTGTCGGTCGCCCCGGCGGCCATCATCCGCAGCACCAGGCGGTGCGTACCGGAGGAGAGCACCGGCGCCGACTCGCCGCCGCGCCGCAGCCGGGTGTACGGCGCCGCCGTCGACCAGCTGTGCTCGAAGACCCGGGTGAACAGCTGGACCAGCAGCCCGCCGTCGATCACCAGATTGCGGCGCGGCCCCTCCAGCTGGGAGCGGGTGACCACCCGCTCCTGGTCGACGATGACCATGCGCAGCGGCAGCGACTCGGCGGTGCGGATCTCGGCGCCCGCCTCCTGGAGCGTGTTGACGTACTCCACCACGGCCGGACTGCCCAGCGCCGAGGCGGGCGCCACCAGCCGGTAGTGGACGCCGCGCCGCAGCAGCTCCACGTCCTCGTCGAGGCACGGCTGCAGCGGCTCCGGTTCGGCCGCGTCCGGCAGCATCACGGCCACCTCGGAGCGGCCGGCGGCGTGCAGTTCCGCGAGCCGGCGGTGCAACTGCTCGCGCGACTCGACCACCTCGACGGCCGGGCTCCCGCCGGCGCCGGCCGAGGCGGTCAGCAGTCCGGCGGTCAGGTCGGAGAGGAGGTCCTGGGCACGGGCGAACTCGGCCAGCCGCTCCCGCTGGTCAGCGACCAGCCGTCTCAGCACCCGCTGCGGCGGATCGACGGGCGTGTCCGGATCCCGGTCGAGGAGGCCCTGTCCGGCCAGCCAGTCCACGGCCTCCCGGACGTCCTCCGGCCCGGCGCCGAGCCCCCGGGCGACCTCCGCCGGATCCGCGCGGCCGTCCTCGGCGCGCAGGAGCGCGTGGTAGACGCGGTACGCGAAGCGAGCGTTGATCCCGGTTGCCGCCGTCATCGCTGTGAACTCCCAGCCGTAGATCCGGATCGTGAGCGGGAACGCGTGAGGGAGCAGCGGGGAAACCGATTCCCCGGGCCCGGGTGGCGAGACTACTGCAAGGATTCGACCGGTCAAGGGTGCGACGGTTGAACTCCCGCCGTACCCCGAAGATTTGACGGTGCGTCACACAAGCGCCCGTGGCGCGGCCCCGTTCGGCGCCGTCGGCGGGTGCCGCCGCAGTCCCGGCCGTGGATCTTCGAGGCGCCGGCCGCGCCGCTCCGTTCGCCGTCCGGATCCGTGTGCGGATGCGGGGCCTGTCCGGCGAAACGGCCGTGGTCGACGAACGCGCCCTCCCCGAACCCGTCGCCGCCCCGGCCGCGACCGGGGACGGCCGCGCACTCGCGGGCTTCGCCGAGGATCTCGCCCCGACATCCGGGATCTGACGTCCCATCAGCGACGATGGGTGCACAGTCCATCGGAACGTCTGATCTGCTGCCAAAGTTCCTGGTTTTCCTGCGAACTTGTGTGAAGTCCCTTTAAGCTCCCATTAACCATGGCGGCTTTCAGCCACACGCGAACGTCCTCGCGGGGTCCGGGCGGAAGGCCCAACTGACAATGAGAGCAGGGATGACGACGACACGTGATCAGGAATCCGGTGCCGCTCGCGGCCCGGAGCGGCGGCGGCCCGGCCTGCCCGGCCGCCGTACCGTGGGGGGCGCCGCGGCGCTGCTCCTCGGCATCGGGGCGTGCTCGCTGCTGACCGCCCCGGCCGCGTTCCCGCAGGCGGCCGACGGGACGGTGACGGTCCACGTGATCCGCGCCGTGGACACCGACGGAGTCTGGACGCCGGGGCTGGAGCCCGGTATGGCCGGCGTCAAGGTGACCCTCACCGACGACACGGGCGCCGGGGTCGAGGGCACCACGGCGGCGGACGGCACGGTGACGCTGACGCCGGGCACCAAGCTCACCGGCGGCAAGTACCGCGTCCAGGTGGTGAACCCGAAGCCGGGCACGCTCTACCCGGCCTTCGCCTCGCGCGAGGGTCTCGGCGGAGCGCCCAACCAGCTCAGCAGCAACGAGGAGTTCGTCGACGTCTCGGGCGGCAAGAACGCGGCGGTGCTCACCGGCCTGTGGTACCCCGGTGACTACTGCCAGAAGAACGCCACGCTGGTGACGACCTGCCAGGCGGCCTCGCGTGAGGGCGGGACCCAGCGCACGCTGGTCTCCTTCCCGTACAACGCGCGCGGCCAGGACGGCCAGGACGCGCGGGCGACCAACATCGCCACCAACGCCGAGACCGGCACGCTCTACGGCATCGCGTGGAACAAGGCCGACCGGCGGGTGTTCTCCTCGGCGGTCGCCAAGCGCTCCACGGACTACGGTCCCGGCGGCGCGGGCGGGATCTACGTGACCGACGTGGCCTCGAAGCAGACCACGCTGTTCACCACGGTCCCGAACGCCGGTTCCACCGCCCACGGCGGCGGCACCGACGACGGGTTCATCGGGGTGCCGGGCAAGGAGAGCCTCGGCGGCATCAAGGTCACGGACGACGGCAAGGACCTCTTCGTCGTCAACCTCAACGACCGCAAGCTCTACCGCTACAACGCCACCGTGCCGACGGCGTCCGCGCCGAAGGCCGTCTACCCGATCCCGGACCCGGGCTGCCCGGCGGCCGGGGACTGGCGTCCGTTCGGCCTCGGCCTCCAGGACGGCACCGGCTTCCTCGGCGGTGTCTGCTCGGGCCAGTCGACCGGCAAGGCGTCCGACCTGCGGGCGGTCGTGCTGCCGTTCGACCTCGCCACCGGCGCCTTCTCGGCGGCGATCCTGAACGAGAAGCTGGACTACCCGCGCCAGACGACCGTCGGCGGCGGCCCCTGCGACGGCGCGGCCTGGTTCCCGTGGACCGACAGCTGGCCGACCTCGCAGAACGGGAACGCGTGCGGCACCTCCATGCTCGCCCAGCCCGAACCCGAGCTGGGCGAGATCGCGTTCGAGACCGACGGCTCGATGCTGCTGGCCTTCCGCGACCGCTTCGCCGACCGCGCGCCGGACGGGGTCCCGTACTCCGCCGTCATGTCGGGTGGTGACCTGAACAAGGCCTGCCCGGCGAACGGCAAGTACGTGATGGACACCAACGAGGGCTGCGGACTGTCCCCCCGGGGCACCCGCTTCTTCGACACCAGCTGGGGCGGACACCGCAACACGGCGTTCGCGGGCATGGCCGACTCGAAGGTCGAGAGCACCATCGCGACCTCCGCGTTCGACCCGAACCACCAGGCCCTCGGGTACGGCACGTCGTTCCTCCAGCGGGACGGCAAGCAGGACCCGAAGTTCGGTTTCCGGCTCACCCCGCCCGGTGGACCCGACCCGTTCGGCAAGGGCGCCTCGATGGGTGACCTGGAGGTGCTCTGCGACCAGGCCCCGCTCCAGATCGGCAACCGGGTCTGGTACGACCCCGAGCGCAGCGGTATCCAGCGCCCGGGGCAGAAGCCGGTGCCCGGTGCGACCGTCAACCTCTACGACGGGACGGGGAAGCTCGTCGGCACCACCAGGACGACCGATCGCGGTGAGTACTACTTCGACGACACCAACGTCACGGGCGGCCTCAAGCCGCGCACGAAGTACACCGTCCGGCTCGACAACGCGGCCGACTACGCCAAGGGCGGTCCCCTCTACCAGTGGGTGCCGACCGACGCGGACGTCGGCGACAACGCCTTCATCGACTCGAAGGGTGTCGTCCCGGCGGGCGGGCAGTACGCCGAGCGCGCGCTGACCACCGGCGGGCCGGGCGAGAACGACCACACCTACGACTTCGGCTTCCGGCAGCAGGAGGGCGCGCTGCGCCTGGTCAAGCACGACCAGGACGGCAAGCCGCTGGCGGGCGCGAAGTTCCAGCTCTGGAAGGAGACCAACGGCACGACCGGGCTGCAGAGCACCGGTGACAAGCCCGACGCGAAGGTCGGCGAGCCCTGCACCACCGGGGCCGACGGCATCTGCAAGGGCAGCGGTGTGGCCGGGTCGTACTACTGGCAGGAGGTGAGCCCGCCCGAGGGCTACTCCGCGCCGGAGACCACGGTGTTCGGCCCGCTGGCGCTGACCGCCGACAACCTGGCCGCCGGAGTCGAGGTGACGGCCGTCAACCGGCTGAAGCCGACGCCGACCCCGACGGCCACGCCCACCCCGACGCCGACGCCGACGCCCACCGAGACGCCGACGCCGACGCCGACCCCCACCCCGACGCCGACCCAGGCTCCGACGCTGCCGTCCCCGGCCGCGACGCCGCCCGCGCCGGTTCCCGCCCCCGGGCACCTGGCCAACACCGGTGCGAACGAGGGCATCCCGGTGATGGCGGCCGGAGCGGGAACGCTGACCGTCCTCGGTGCGGTGTTCGTGCTGCTGGCGCGCCGCCGCAGGGCCCAGCAGGGGTAGCCGGCCTCCGGTAGCCCACCCCCGTCCGGGCCCGCAGCGGTCCGGACGGGTACCGTCGCCGAGAGGCCGGTACCGAGCGGGCGGGTCCGGGGACCTCAGGTCCCCGGACCCGCCCGTGTGTTGTGACCGAACGACGAGAGAAGGCAAACGCATGGCCCGGAAGCCGAAGGCCGCCCCCCGCAGCACACCCCCCGGGCCGGGCCGCCGGACCTTCTGGCTCCGGAGCCTGGTCGCCCTCGCGGTGTGCGCCGCCGCCGCGGGCGGACTGGTCGCCTACCGCGCCGCCTCCGACGAGCCCGGGGAGCGTCCGGTGACCGTCGACGAGGCCTCCCGGCTGGCCCTGACGCGGCTGAACCTCTTCCAGGCCAGCCCGGTCGCGGTGACGCTCACCGCCGCCGAGGGCGGGGGCGTCGACGTCCGCGTCGAGGGCGTCGTGGACTACCGCACCCGCCGGGGCGCCGGCCGCTACCAGGTCACCGGGCCGAGCGGCCCGCTCGACCGGGGTCTGGTGGTCTGGGACACCGGCGGCCTGGGGCTCGCCCCCGAACCGGCCGGTACCGAGGGTCCGGCCTGGCAGCAGGCCGAGCGCGTACCCCGGCAGGGCTGGTCCCCGCGCACCTACACCGCGGACCCGCTGGACGCCGGCCTCCAGCTGATCGCCGAGCTCGGCGCCGACCGGCCCGACAACCCGCTGCTGCTCGCCCAGTCCGGGGCCCGCTGGCTCGGCCGCGAGCGCCTCGACGGCCGCGAGTACGACCGGTTCGCCGGCCCCCGCGCCCAGGGGTCCGCACCCGACGGCGAGCGCTCGCCGCTGACCTACTGGGTGGACGGCGACGGCGGGCTGCGGAAGCTGACGATGCGGATGCCCGGGCTGGGCACACCGGCCACGGTCGGGTTCGGCGGGCGCGACGACACCGCCAAGCTCCCGGAGGCCCCCTGGCTCACCGGCTGACACCGGTTCACCGGCGGTCGGCCGGCCCGGCGGACCGCCCGCCGGCCCGTCAGCCCGCCGGCTTGGGCGGCACCGCGCCGGGGTCCGCCGGGAGCGGGTAGGCGCCCGGGTCCACCGCCCCCGGCAGGCCGGTCGCCGGACGGGCGGGCGCCGCCGGGTCGGGCAGCGACGGCTGCGCGGGCGGCGCCGGCACCTGGCTGAACGGCATGCCGGGCGGCGCCTGCACCGCCGCCGCCCGGCCGGCGGGCAGCGGCCCGCGGGCGGCTGTGCCGCAGGCCGCGGCGGTCTCCAGCCCGTCCGGGTGCTGGGTGCCCGGCCGGTTGCCGCTGAAGCAGTTGCCGGGGTCGACGGAGGCGAGCACCAGGTCGGCGCCGTTGCCGTCCACCTGGTTGCCCTCGACCCGGTTGCCGCTCGCGGGGTGGCCCGCCGGGTCGGTGACGATGACGCCCGCCGCGCGGTTGCCCCGGACCAGGTTGCGCTCCACCCGGTTCGCCGTGCCGCCGCCGATCCCGATGCCGATCCCGAAGCCGCCGTCCGCCTGCTGGGGCGAGTCGGCGGCGTTGTTGTCGACGACGACGTTGCCCGCGATCACCGCGCCGCGCTGCGGGGCCAGCGCCTCCAGGTCGTTGGAGTTCACCGTGACGCCCACCCGGTTGCCCGCCGCGCGGTTGCCCAGGATCGACAGGTTGTCCGAGGCGTTGGTCAGCTCGATGCCGACCGCGTTGCGCTCCACCGTGTTGCCGCGCACCAGGGTGTCGCAGGGCTTGCACTGGCCGACGTAGATCCCGGAGTCGGCGTGCCCGGAGGCGTAGGACTCCTCGATCACCCCGGCGCGGGCGTCGAAGGCGTAGATGCCGTACAGGCCGTTGTTGTACGCCGTCACCCGGGTCGCCCGGAAGCCCTCCACGGGCGGGAAGCGGGCGGTGTCCAGCGGGTCGTAGGCCGAGCCGCCCGCGCCGCGCTGCTGCAGCTTCTCGTCGGTCACGCCGGTGAACAGCACGCCGTTGGCCAGGTAGCCGTGGACGGTGAGGTTCTCCACCACCGAGCCGGGGCCGGTCACGGTGATGCCGTTGGGCAGCTTCAGCCCGCCGTCGAACACCACCGCGGAGCGGTCCGTGCCGCGCACCACGACGTTGCGCTTGGCGACCCGCACGCTCTCCCGGTAGGTGCCGGGGCCGATCAGCACCGTGTCGCCCTCGCGCGCGACGTCCACCGCCTTCTGGACGGTCGGGAAGTCCTCCGGCACCCGGACCACGTTCCCGTCCGGGTGCTTGGCGTCCTCCGCGGCAGGGCCGGAGGAGGAGCAGCCGGCGGCCGCCAGGACGAGTGCGACGGCCACGGCGGTCGTGACGGCTGCCCGTCGGGGTGACTGACGATCAGGAAACGTGATTTGCATGGCACGTGTTCTATCGTCTCCAATAGGGCGCATGCCCACCGAACCGGAGAACCCGTCGCTTTCGAACCCCTCCGCCGGCGCCGCGGCCTCCGGCGTCGGGCGGCGGAGGGCGCTGCTGGCGGCCGGTGCGGTGCTCGCCGCCGGCGTCGGCGCGGCGGTCGGCGAACTGGCGGACGGCGGCCGCGCGCCGGGCCGGGCCGGCGCCGCCACCGGTGCGCCGCCGCCCGAGGCGCCGATCCCGTTCCACGGCGTCCGGCAGGCCGGGCTGACGTCCCCCCAGCTCCCCGCGACCAGACTGCTCGCCTTCGACCTCCCGGTGACCTCCGCCGCCGCGGACCGCGAGGCCCTGCGCGCCCTGCTCGCCGCCTGGACCCGCACCCTGGCCTCGGCCGCCGGCGCGTCCCCCGACCCGCGGCTGCGGGCCGACGGCGGCCCGCCCCGGCTCACCTCCCTGGTCGGCCTCGGCCCGGCCCTCGCCGCCCGGCTCGCCCTCGCCGTCCCCGCCGGGTTCGCCGAACTGCCGGCCTTCCCCGGCGACCGCCTCGACGCCGCCCGCGGCGGCGGCGACCTGCTGCTCCAGCTGTGCGCCGACGACCCCTGGACGCTGGCCGTCGTCGCCGAACTCGCCACCACCGCCGCCCGGAGCGCCGGCGCCACGCCCCGCTGGGCGCAGTCCGGCTTCCTGCCCAGGACCGCCCCGGGCACCACGCCCCGCAACCTGTTCGGCTTCAAGGACGGCACCGCCAACCCCGACGAGGACGCCTCCCGGCAGTGGGTCTGGGGCCCGCCCGGGCCGCACGAGAACGCCACCGTCCTGGTCTACCGGCGGATCCGGATGGACACCGCCGCCTTCGCCGCCCTCCCCGGCGAACAGCAGGACCTCGCCATGGGCCGCCGCGCCGGCGACGGCGCCCCGCTGACCGGCACCGCCGAACGCGACGAGCCGGACCTCTACGCCAAGCACCCCGACGGCGCCTACGTCATCCCGGTCACCGCCCACGTCCGCCTCACCGGCCCCCGCCTCGACGGCGGCGCCCGGATGCTGCGCCGCGGCTACAGCTACGACGACGCCCCCGGCGACCGGGGCCTGCTGTTCTGCGCCTTCGTGCGCGACCCGGGCCAGTTCACCCGCGTCCAGAACCGCCTCGCCGAGCGCGACGCGCTCAACCCCTTCGTCGAGCACACCGCCTCCGCCGTCGCCTACGTCCTCCCCGGCGCCCCGGAGGGCACCGCCCTCGGCGACCAGCTCTGGGCCTGACCCGCGTCCGGCCCCGCTCCCTGCCGACCGAGGCGTGCTCTCAGACCGAGCAGGCCGCGCGCAGGCGCTTCTTGTCCGGCTTGCCGACGGGCGTCAGCGGGATCTCGTCGACGAGGTGGAGCACCTCCGGCGCGAAGATCCGGCCCTTGCGCGCGGTGACGAAGGCCCGGAGTTCGTCCAGCCGCGGCCGCTGCCCCGGGGCGGGGACGACGGCGACGTGGACGTGCTCCGCCTCCTGGTCGTCGCGGATCCCGAAGACCGCGCAGCGGGAGACCGCCGGGTGGGTGAGCAGGAGGTCCTCCACCTCGGAGGGGTAGACGTGCCCGCCGACCACGATGATCAGGTCCTTGGTCCGGTCGGAGAGGTAGAGGTAGCCCTCCCCGTCGAAGCGGCCGACGTCGCCGGTGTTCAGCCACCCGTCGCGCAGCACCGCGGCGGTGAGGTCGGGCCGCTTCCAGTACCCGGCCATGACGGTGTCGGAGCGCAGGTGGATCTCGCCCTGTTCGCCGGTGGGAAGGTCGGTGCCGTCGAGTGAGCGGATCGCCACCTCGACGCCCGGTACGGGCCGTCCGACGGGGATCGGCCCGCCCCGGCGGATCCGTTCGTGCTCCCGCGGGGGGAAGACGGTGATCAGCTGCGCCTCCGACAGTCCGTAGATGCCGGCCAGGACCGGCCCGAACACCGTGAGCGCCTCGCGGATCCGGGTCGGCGAGGCGGCGCTGCCGCCGTAGAGGACCTGCCGCAGGCTGGACAGGTCGGTGCGGCCGACCGCCGGGTGGTCGAGCAGCCGGTGGAGCAGCGGCGGCAGCACCCAGAGGTCGGTGATGCGTTCACGGTCGACGGCCGCCAGGACCGCGCCGGGGTCGAAGGAGCGCTGGAGGACCACCGTGCCGTCGCGCTGGAGGGTCAGGTCGGCGAGGATGCCGGCGAGGTGGGCCAGCGGGGTGGCGGCGAGCAGCCGGGGCGGTCCGTCGGCGGGATCGCTGCCGATCGGGGCGTCGAAGGCGCGGCGGTAGGGCCCGTGCAGGCTGAGGATGCCCTTCGGGATGCCGGTGGTGCCGCCGGTGTGGCGGATGCCGAGGTCGTCCCCGGGCCCGACCCGGACGTCCGGCGGCTCGGCGGGGCGGTGGGCGGAGGCCGCGACGACGTCCTCGCCGATGGCCGTGCCGGAGCCGGCGTCCGGCCCCGGGCCGAGGGCGAGGACGGCGGGTACGTCGATCAGCGGGAGCAACTCGGCCGCCGAGGAATGCCGTTCGGCGTCGACGAGCAGGAGGGTCGTGTCGACGCTCGCCGTGATCTCGGCCAGGACCGGCGCGCTCATGCCGTCGTACAGGGTCACCACCCGGGCGCCCGCGAGGCCGGCCGCGTACCGGGCGGCGAGCGCCTCCGCGGTGTTGCCGGTCAGCAGGGTCACGGTGGTGCCGCGGGCGGCGCCCCGGGCGATCAGCTCGTGGGCGAGGCGGTAGGTGGCGGCGGCGAAGGCGCCGGAGGTGATCCGGGAGCCGTCGGCGGTGACGACGGCCTCCCGGTCGGGGCCGGAAGCGAGGGACCGGAGGATCAGCGCGGGGCCGCTGACGAACTCCGCGTCGCCGATGGCTACTTCTTGCGTGTCGTTCGCAACCATGGGCACAGGCTAGCCCCGCCCCGCCGCCGCGCCGGGGATGTCCGGTCGGTCCGCGGCGTGAACCTGGAGCCACCGCCGGACGCGCGCCGGGGCAACGGGACCCGCGCGCCGCTCGCACGACCGCCGTTCGGGTGGCGCGCGGTCGGGTGCGCCGGTGATCGAAGCGGTCGACCACCGCCACCCAGGCGGCGCCGCACCCGCTGCACGCGGCGGCGCCGCCGTGGGCGAAGATGAAGGCGGCGGATCGCACGGGGCGGTGGGGGGCAACAGGTGAACGGGGACTACGGGGACGACGGCGCCACGCGCGTGCGCAACCGGCTGACGGACAGCACGGTGCACGGCACCGTCGTCCAGGCCGGGCGCGCGGACGTCGTCATCCGGGCGTCCGACCCCGTCGAGCAGACCGTCCCGGTGACGGTGGCGCCGCCCCTGGGCCGGCGGGACGCGAGCCGCCCGCTGCGCGGGCGCGCCGACGTGCTGGCCCGGCTGGAGGCCGCGCCGGCCGGGGACCGGCTGCTGGTGCTGTGCGGGATGGGCGGCTGCGGCAAGACCGCCCTGGCGCTGGAACTCGCCGCCCGCCGCGCCGAGGCGGGCTGCCGGGTGTGGTGGGTCGAGGCCCGCAACGGTCCCGCGCTGGAGGCCGCGCTGCGCGCAGTCGCCCGCCGGGCCGGGGCGGGGTCCGAGGAGCTCGAACGCGGTGACACCGCCGACGTCCTCTGGTCCCGGCTGGCCCGCCTGGACACGCCGTGGCTGCTGGTCGTCGACAACGCCGACGACCCCGCCCTGCTCGACGGCCCGGGCGCGCTGAACGCGGGCACCGGCTGGATCCGCCCCGCCCCCGGCAGCGGCACCGTCCTGGTCACCACCCGCGAGAGCAGCCCCGCCACCTGGGGGCCGCTCGCCCGGCTGCACCCGCTGCAACCCCTCACCGGCGCGCACCTCGACGACGCCGCCCGCGTCCTGCGCGACCACGCTCCGGACACCGCCGGCACCGGGGCCGAGGCCCAGACCCTCGCCGCCCGCCTCGGCGGCCTGCCGCTCGCCCTCTACCTGGCCGGCGCCTACCTCACCGAGGCGGCCCGCACCCCGGCGCCCTTCCGGGCACCCGGCACCCCGACCACCTACGCCGACTACCGGCGGGCGTGGGAGGAGCGCCCGCAGGGCCTGGACCCCGAGCACGCCCTGTCCCGGACCTGGGCGATGTCCCTCGACCTGCTCGAACAGCGTGGCCACACCCACGCCCGGCGCCTGCTGGAGCTGATCGCCTCCTTCGCCGACGCCGACCTGCCCTACACCCTCCTCCTCACCCCCGACCGCCTCACCGACGCCGGGCCGCTCGCCGAACTGGACGGCCCGGCCCTGTGGCAACACCTCACCGCCCTCGCCACCCTCGGCCTGATCGATCTCCCGGACGCTGTTCCCGACACCCTCCCCGTGCTGCGCCTGCACCCCCTGGTCCGCGACGCCTCGCGGACACCCGAGGCGAGTGCCATCGCGGCTGCTGTCCTGACGGAGGCGGGGCTCGCGGACGAGACCGGGATACCGGAGGACCCCGAGTCCTGGGAGGTCTGGGGACTCCTCGCCCCGCACATCCTGGAGAGCTTCCACCGGGTCGAGCCCGGGCGCCTCACCGACCTCTCGGACTTCACCGAGGCTGTCGACCTGGCGGCCCGGTACCTCCATGTCGGAGGCCTCCTGACCCAGGCCCGGGCGGAGTTCGAGGAACTCCTGGCCTTCGAGCGCGAGCGGGTCGGCGACACCGAGCCGTCTCCGGTCGCCATCCGGCACCATCTCGCTGCGGTCCTGCGGGACCTGGGGGAGTTCGAGGCGGCTCGGGCGGAGCTGGAGTCGGTTCTCGGCGTGGAGCGCGAGCGGGTCGGCGACACCGATCCGATCACCCTGCACACCCGTCATGAACTCGCTCTGGTCCTGACCGGTGTGGGGGAGTTGGAAGCGGCCAGGGTCGAGTTCGAGAGCCTCCTCGTGATCCGGCGGGACCACCTGGGCGACTCCGACCCCCTCACCCTCACCACCCGGCACGAACTCGGGCGGATCCTCTACGGTCAGAGGAAGCTGGAGGCGGCCCGCGCGGAGTTCGAGGCGATCCTCGCCACCAAGGGTGAGGAGTTCGACCGGGACCATCCCGCGACGCTCGCCACCCGGCACCACCTGGCCCTGGTGCTGCGGGACCTGGGGGAGTCGGAGGCGGCCCGGGCCGAGTTCGAGGCGATCCTCGCCGCCCGGCGGGGCCGCCTCGACGAGGATCATCCCGCAGCGCTCGCCACCCGCGCCGCGATTGCCCAACTCCTCTGTGATCTGGGGGAGCTGGAGGCGGCCCGGGAGCAGTACGAGGCGGTTCTCGCCATCCGACGGGTCCGGATGGGCGAGGCGCACCCTCAGACGCTCGTCACCCGCCACAACCTTGCTGTGGTGCTCGTCACCATGGGGGAGTCGGAGGCGGCCCGGACCGAGTTGGAGGAGGTTGTCGCCCTTGAGCGCGAGCGGTGGGGGGACGCGTACCTGGCCGGCCTTCCCACCCGCGGTCTTCTCGCCCTGGTGCTGCTCGAGTTGGGAGAGCGGGAAGCGGCCAGGGCCGCGTACGAGGCGATCCTCGGAATCCAGCGCGAGCGGTTCGGCGACGACCATCCCGACACGGCTGTCACCCTACGGGGCCTCGCTCTGGTCCACGATCTGGAGACGACCGGCCCCGGGCCGGCGCGACCGGCCTGATCCCGGCCGGGAACGAAGCCGCCGGCACCGGGCGTTGGGCGGACATGGTGATGATGTCGGGTCTGCTCCTCATGGCCGCGCTGGTGATCGTGCCCTTCACCCTGGCGGCGGCCCGGCACGTCGTGGTGCGGTCGGGCCGGCCGGGACGGCTGGCCCGCCGGCTGGCGGCCCGAACGCCGAGCGGCGGCGGCCCCGGCCTCGGCGCCACCGCGACCGAGGAGTTCCACGCCTTCCTCAACGCGAACAAGCGCGTGCAGAGCGAGCAGCGGCGGACCCAACTCGCCCTGCGCGACGACGACCACACCGGCGCCCCGCCCGGCACACGTCTCGACCTGGACCTCGGCACCGCCGTCATCGAGCGGCACCGCTAGCCGCCCCGGGCTCAGAGGGCCAGCACCTCGACCGTGTGGACGGCGTTGCGGGCGCCGGACGGGGGCTGGACGCGCCCCCGGGCGTCGGTGGCGCGGCAGCGGACGCGGTGCGGGCCGGGGGAGAGCCGGCAGGGCAGGGTGAACCGCTGCCAGACGGGGTGCGGGCCGCGCGGCCGCAGGAGCGCCGGCCGCCAGCCGGTGTCGTCCACGGCGACCTCCACCGCGACGACCGGATCGAAGCTCCACGCCCGGCCCGTCACCTCGTACGCCCCGGCGCGGAGTTGCCCGCCGTCGTGCGGGGCGAGCAGCTTGCTGTTGACGTCGACCTCCCGGACCGGACGCGGCGCGCCGCCGCCCGGGGGGACGCGGGTGTACAGGCGGGTGGTGAACAGGTGCTCGGGCCGGTGGTCGGCGAGCACCACGCGGGTGAGCCACTTCACCGAGCTGGTGGCGAACATCCGGGGCGCCACCGCGCGCAGCGGGAAGCCGTGCCGGACGGGCAACGGTTCGCCGTTGACGGTGTCGGCCAGCAGCACGTCCTCCCGGGCCTGTTCCAGCGGGAGGTCCTTGAGGTACGCCAGCCCGCTCTCGCCCGCGAAGGCGCCGCGGTCGGCGCCCTCGAACCAGACGTGCCGGGCCTGCGGGCGCGGGACCGCGAGGTCCAGGACGTCCGCGAGCGCGACGCCGGACCACTCCAGGTTGGCCACCGCGCGGGTCGGGACGTCGGGCCGCGCGGGGCTGCCGAAGCACTCGTGGAAGGCGGTCAGGCTCGTCCGGGCCAGCCCGCGCAGCGCCGACAGGTCCAGCCAGAGCGGTCGCTCCACCAGGCCCTCGACGGTCAACGTCCAGGAGGAGGCGTCGAGTTCGGGCGGCGGCCCGAGGTGGTTGCGGACGAAGAGCCGCTCGACGGGGGTGAGGAAGCCGTCGGGGGTGCTCGGATCGGCGGGCGTTGCCTGCACGCGGGCTCCGTTCGTCGTGGGGTGGGGCGGGATGGGCGGACCGCGGGGGACCAGAGGAAGGATTCCGGCCCCGAACGATCCGTGTCCACCCGTCGGCCCCGGTAGCCTGGCGAAGACCGGCCGGGGGCGGGTGCGCGGGGGAGTGGTGCGGCGTGGATGACGGACGGGACCTGCGGGTCCGTGCGTTGACGATCCATGAGCTGGCCTACCTGGCGGCGGGCCGTGGCGGGTGGCCGAGACGGCGCTGGTGCGGATGCTCCTCACCGCGCGGGTGGAGATCGACCGGCACGGCATGGTCCGGGTGGTCCGGCCGCGTCCCCGCGACGAGGTGGAGGCCGTCCTGCTCGCCGCCGTCGCGCTGACCCGCCGCACGCCACCGTCCGCCGACCCGTACACGCGGCCCGCCGACGGCGTCGTCCCCCTCCTCGCCGCCCTCCGGGCCGGTGAACCGCTCCCGCCGGGCTGGCACCTTCCGGAGGACGCCCCCACCCCGACGGGCCGCACCAGCTGGGCCGCCCTCGCCGCCACCGGCGTGGAGGCCCTCGGCCGCCCCCGCCTCACCGTCGCCTTCCACGGCCGCCCCGTCACCCCGGCGCCGCGAAGACTTCGCTGACTCGTCGCCCGGAGCAGGTGGCCGGGTTCCGTCGGTTCGCCACACTCAAGGGAGGACGGCCAGCCGGAGCGGGAGGGAAGCGGTGCCGGACGGTCCGGGCAGCGCGGGCGGGACCGGCGGTCCGCCGGACCCGGAAGGCCCGGCGACCGCGGCGACCGGCCGGTACCAGCGGCCGGTCGTCCAGTTCGCGCTCTGCCCGCTGGCCGCGCTCGCCCTCGCGGCCCCGGCGGCGTCCCGTACCCCGTCCGGGCCGAGCCGTACCGCAGGGGCTCCCCGGCCCCGGCGACTCCGGATCCCGCGGTCCACGACCACGACCGGTACCTGACGGGCATCGCGGACATCACGGTGGGCGACGACAACCTGCTCAGGGTCTCGGCATCATCGACGACGCGGACGTCCCGAACTGCTCGACGAGGACCCGGCTCGTCGAGGGCAAGGTCGACTTCGACGTGCTGCGGGCAGACCAGAGCATCTGCGTGAAGACCAGCCAGGGCCGGTGGGTCCTGCTCCGGATCGCGGCCCGCCGGCCGAGGTCCGCGTACACCTTCCACGGCGGCTTCACCGGCGAGCCGCGGTAACGGCGCCGCCGGGCGCCGGCCGTGACACCTGCCGCCGGCTGCCGCGGCCGAGCGCGGCCGCGGTGCCCAGGGCGCCCGCGGCGAGCGCCCAGGCGGCCCAGTGCCTCCGGGCCGGCAAGGGCGCCGGTGGGGGCGGTGGCGGCAACGGCGGCCGTCCAGGGGCCGGCACCGGGGCCGGGGTGAGCACCCGGGCCGTGGCGTGCCAGCGTGCGGTCCACTCCCGCTCGTCGCCGCCGCAGGCGCGGACGTAGGCGAGGGTGACCGGCAGGGTGGGCAGCCGGGCGCCCGAGGCGGCGGCGGACAGGGCGCTCGCCGAAGTGTGCACCCGCGCGGCCATCGCCCGGTAGACGGGGGAGCCGGCCGACCGGCGCAGGGCCCGCAGCTCGGCGGCGAAGCCTTCGACGGGACCGGCCGCCGGATCCAGTGGTTTCTCGTGACGACCCATCACGCCCTCCGAAATCTCGTCCCGCACCCGGACCCGGGCCGCCGGCGGGGCGGACAGGGGGTGCACAACTATCTACTCTGGTCAGGAAGTTGTCCGGCAATGCCGTCGGGTCCCGGACAATCACGCGGGAGCGGTGGCAGGGCGCGACGCCACGGCGGTCCGGACAATCCCGAAGGGGGCGAACCGTCATGGGAAGGCCTGGACGACCGGAACGGCCGCTGGACCCGGACGCCGGGCCCGTCGAGGCGTTCGCCCACGCGCTCCGTGCGCTGCGGCGGGAGGCGGGAAGTCCGTCCTACCGGTGGATCGCCGCCCGCGCGCACTACTCGCACACCGTCGTCTCCGACGCGGCCCGTGGCGAACGCCTGCCCACGCTGGCCGTGACCCTGGCGTTCGTCGAGGCGTGCGGCGCGGACCGCGGCGCGTGGGAGGCCCGGTGGCACCTGCACCAGCAGCTGGCCGCCGCCGGCACCAGGACGGCCCCCGCTGACGCTGACGCGGCGCCGGAACCGGACGCCGCCCCGTCGGCGGAACCGGAGCATCCGGAACACCCGGAACACCCGGAACACCCGGAACCGTCGGAGCCGTCGGAGCCGGACGGCGCGAGCCCGAGGCGCCGCTTCCGCCGGCTGCCCGGCCGCCGGGCGACGGCGCTCGCCGCGCTGCTCCTCGCCCTCGTACTCGGCGCCGGCACGACCGGCTGGCTGCTGCGGCCGGTACCGGCCGCGCCGACCACCCCGCCGGTCGAGATCGAGGACGGCACCAACCCCAAGCTGGCCGGCTGCACCGCCGACGCCGTCATCCTGGACTCCGCCCCGGTCACCCTGCGCGCGGAGGCCCGCCTGCACGGCAGCGTCCTGCCGGTCGGCACCGTGCTCGGCACGGTCTCGCTCATGTATTCGTCGCACTGCGCCGGCGCCTGGCCCCGGTTCTTTCCCACCCCGGGCCTCAATCCGGATCCGGGCGACACCGCCGCCGCCATCGTCACCGTCGAGGGCGAACGGGCCATCGACAACACCGTGACGACCTGGCGGATGGGACACGTGGACTCCGCCTTCGCCGATGTGCTGCTCACCGGCCACGGCTGCGTGACGGCCCGGGCCCGCGTGCAGATGGCGGGCCAGGACGCCTTCGGGACCGGCGAGACCAAGTGCCTTACCCGGTGGCGGGCGTAGGCCGCGTTGACCACGTTGGCCGCGCTTTGTGCGGGCCCGCCCGCCGACCGCGCGGTCAACAATCCGCCGCCCTACAACAGGTGCCGGGGCGAGCACCGCCCCACCAGGACCCGACGAAGGGTGGAGTGATGAGGCACCGCAGGAAGACACTCGCGGCGGCCGGCCTGCTGCTCGCCGGCGCGCTGACCGGCGTCACGGGAACCGGCGTCGCCGCGGCGGCCCCGGCAGCCGTGCAGGCGGGCTGCTACGGCGCGAGCTGCACCGGCAAGGACCCGAAGGCGATGGGCTGCGACGCGGACGCGCGGACGGTCGCCGACGCCTGGATCGGCACCGTGTACCTGCAGCTTCGCTACAGCCCGGCCTGCGCGGCCAACTGGGCGAAGATCGAGCCCGCGCCGCTGGGGTGGCACTTCTGGGTGGAGAACGCGAAGGGCGAGCGCCAGGACGAGCGGGTGGGCTGGCCGGACTCCTCCGCTTACACCACCATGGTGGACGGCACGGTGGCGGCGCGTGCCTGTACCGAGAGCGGCTGCACCGGCTGGCGGTGACCGCCGTCCGCTGAACGGGAGCCGCGCCGGAGGTCCACGCGCCCCCGGTGCGGCTTCCCGGCGCCCGTCAGGCCGGGGCGAAACCGAGCTGCCGCAGCTGGCTGAGCAGGTCGACGACGCCCCAGGTCTCGGCGATGCGGCCGTCGGCGGTGAAGCGGAAGACGAAGATCTCGTCGTACCTCACCGCACGGCCCGTCGCCGGGCGGCCCAGGTAGTCGCCGAGGTGGGTCCCGGTGACGGTGTTGCGGCTGACCACCTTGTCCTCCTCCGCGATCACGTCCTCGACGGTGACGCGCAGGTCGGGGAAGGCCCGCAGCAGCGTGGTGAAGACCTGCTTCAGCGCCTGCGCTCCCGTGCTGTCGAGCGGCAGCGGCGTGCGGATCTCCAGGCCGGGGGCGGCGACCTCGTCGATCGTCGCCGCGATCAGCTCCGGATCGCCGGAGTTGACGGCGTCGTGCAGCCTGCGCAGCGTGGCGACGTTGGCCAGGGAAGGGGACGTGGACACGGGTTCCTCCTCGGTTCGGACCTCCGTGCGGAAGACGGATGCCGCCCGCGATCTGTGACACCGCGCCCCGCCGATCCGCCGGGCCGCCCCCGGCCGGGGTGGACGCGAGCGCGCCCGTCGAGGGACCCGGCCCGCGGTGTGGGTCAGCGGCCGCCGCGCTGGACCAACACCGTGATCAAGACGCTGTCGCCGCACCTGCTCACCAGTGTGTGAAGCCCTCGCGGCGCGGCGTTTCGCTGCGCCGGACCGGGGCACGCGCCGCAGCATGGTGCAGATCGGCTACACGATGATGGGCGAGCAGCGCGGACCGCGCGAGCTGGTGACGGACCTGGTGCGGGCGGAGGAGGCCGGCTTCGACTTCTCGGTCGCCTCCGACCACTCCTTCCCCTGGCTCGACGAGCAGGGCCACTCGCCGTACGTCTGGAGCGTCCTCGGCGCCGCCGCGCAGGCGACCGACCGGATCCCGCTGATGACCTACGTCACCTGCCCGACGATGCGTTACCACCCGGCGGTGGTGGCGCAGAAGGCGGCGACGGTCCAGCTGCTCTCGCAGGGCAGGTTCCGGCTGGGCCTCGGCTCCGGGGAGAACCTCAACGAGCACATCGCCACCGCGGCCTGGCCGCCCGCCGACGTCCGCCAGGCGATGCTGGTGGAGGCGGTGGAGATCATCCGCGAGCTGTTCGCGGGCGGCTACGTCAACCACCGCGGCCGGCACTTCCAGGTGGAGTCCGCCCGGCTGTGGGACGTGCCCGACCGGTCGCCGCCCATCGGCATCGCGGTGTCCGGGCCGCCGTCCTGCCGGATCGCGGGCGAGCTGGCCGACCTGGTGATCGCCGTCGAGCCCGAGCGCGAGCTGGTCGAGGCCTTCGACCGGCACGGCGGCGCGGGCAAACCGCGGGTGGGCCAGTTGCCGGTCTGCCACGACCGGGACCGCGACGCCGCGGTGGCCCGCGCGCACGCCGAGTTCCGCTGGTTCGGCGGCGGCTGGAAGGTCAACTCCGAACTCCCCGGACCGGCCTCCTTCGCGGCCGCGAGCCGGTTCGTGCGGCCCGAGGACGTGGCCGCCGCGATCCCGTGCGGCGACGACGTCGAGACCTTCGTGGACGCCGTGCGCCCCTACGTGGAGGCGGGGTTCACCGAGGTCGCCCTGGTGCAGGTCGGCGGACAGTCGCAGCGGCCGTTCCTGGACTGGGCCGAAACCGCGCTGCTCCCGGCCCTCCGCGAGCTGTGACGGCGGCCGTGGCCGGACGCCGGGCGGGCCCCGACCGCCGGTCCCTCCTGGCCGCGGCCGCCGCCGTCGCGCTCGCCGTCCGGCGGGAGCGGACCGGCGGACCCCCGCAGTGGTCACCGACGATCACCGCCGTCCGTCGCCCGAAACCGCCCGCCGACCAGGCGCTTCTCCCGATCCGTGGAATCGGTCGCACCGGCCGCGACCACGGTGTGTGCCGACGGCGCCCCGGGGTAGGCGCGCAACGGCAACGGCAACGGCAAAGGCGGCGACCGGGGCCGGCCGCTGCCCGCGGACGAGGAGGAGCACGTGACCGCGCTGTTCACCAACCGCCGCGACGCCGGGCACAGGCTGGCCCGGCGGGCTCGCGACTACCTGCGCGCCCGCACGGGGGAGGAACCGGTGGTCGTCGGACTGGCCCCGGGCGGCGTCGCGGTCGCGGCCGAGGTGGCGCGCGAGCTGGCGGCCCCGCTGGACGTCGTGGTGGCCCGCCCGCTCAACGCGCCCGGCAACGGCACCCCGCTCGGCGCGCTCGCCGACGAGAGCCCGCCGGTGCTGAACCGGCGGGCGATGCGCGGACTCGGGCTCGCGGAGGAGGACCTCGCGGCCGAGGTCACCCACCAGCGGGTGGAGCTGCACCGGCTGGAGAAGCTGTACCGGGACCGCAGGCCACCCCTGCCGGTGGACGGCCGGACGGTGCTGCTGGTCACCGACGGCGTGGTGTTCGGGCCGGTCACCCCGGCCGCCGTGCACGCACTGCGCGACCGGGGGCCGCGGCGGCTGGTGCTGGCCACACCGGTGTGCGACGCGCGCTCGGCGGCGGCACTGCGCCGGATCGTCGACGTCCTGCTCTGTCTGCGCGAGGCCACCTACCTGCACGCGGCGGGCCCCTGGTACGACGACTTCCGGGACGTCACCGACCGCGAGGTGGCCGTCCTGCTGCGCCGGCAGCCGGCGTGCCGCCCGGGCCCTTGAGCCCGAGGTCCGGTCAGATACCGCCGGCCGGGAGCAGCAGCAGGCGCTCGGGGTCGAACGGCATCCAGGCCGGGGCCTCGCCGCGCCCCATCGCCCGGACGCGGCACCACGCCTCGGCGCCGGCCGGGCGCCACCAGGCGTTGATCCGGCCGACCGACCAGCTGCCGTCCGGCCGGTTGATCTGGACCGGCTGGTAGGCCGGCTCCACCTCGTGCGCCGGCGGCTGCCATCCGGACGCGGCGGTCGGGCGGGCCACCGCGGTGTGCTGCCGGGGCTGGTCCGTCATCGCTCCTCCTCCTGTGCGGGCCGTCGGAGCCGACTCTACAGGCGTGTAGTAGTTCGTGGGGGTCCTTCGGCGGAAATTCGGTCGATCGGGCGGGTGCCGGAGGTGTACGGTCCGGTGTCGCGCGGGCGAGCGGGGTGCCGGCGCCGCGCCCGGCCGCGACGGAGAGCCGGCTCGGGCTCACCGACGCCAGGGGGCACCCGCTCTGCGCGGCCGTCCGGCCGCCGCAGGTGGTCTGGTCGGCCGAGGACGCCAACGGCCCCGCCGCGTCGGGGAGCTGAGGTCCGGGCTTACCCGGACCACATACCGCCCCCCGGTATAGTGGCCGCCATGTGTCCGGCCGCCGCCCCTGCCTCGCGCGACCCGCGTCGCCGTGCGGCGGGAGCGGCGCTCGTCCTCCTCCTGCTGACCGCCCTCGGGCTGGTCGGCCACCACAGCCTGCCGGCCGGCCTCGACCCGGCCCCGCACGCCGCCATGGCCACGGCGGCCACCGCCCACCACCCCGGCGCGGCCGGCCACCGGGCGGCGACCGTCGCCGAGCGTCCGGCCCAGGCCTGCGCCGAACACCGGGTCTGCTCCTCGACGGCGCCCGCGCGCGGCGTCCTGCTCGACGCCCCGCCGCAGGCCCGCCTCGCCACCGAGGCCCCGGCCGGCCCCGCGCCGCACCGCCCGGTGACGGCGCGCGGCATCCCCTGGCCGGGCGCACCGCCGCCCGACCTCGACCTCCTCTCGGTCTCGCGCAGATAGGCGCCCCACGGCGGCCGGGAGCGGCACCTCCCGCCCCCCGCCGCCGGACAGCCCTGTCCACCGGCACGGCCGACCAGGCCGGTGCCGACGCGCACTCATCCGAGAGACCTCGATGCCCGAATTCACCGTCAACCGCCGTTCCCTGCTGCTCGCGGGCCTGGGCGCCGCCGGCGCCGGCCTGCTCGCCGCCTGCTCGGACGCGGCCGGCGCACCGCCGCTCGTCGACCCCTCCGGCAGCCCCGTCGCCGAGGCGGAGGCCAAGCGGCGCGGCACCGGCCGGGAGCGCCCGGTGACCGTCACCGCGACGGCCGACACCGTCGACCTGGGCGGCGGCACCACCGCCCCGACCTGGACCTTCGGAGCCCTGCCCGGCACCGCCGTCCGCACCGCGGCCGGCGACACCCTGGTCGCCACGCTGAACAACCACCTGCCCGTCCCGACCTCCCTGCACTGGCACGGCCTGGCGCTGCGCAACGACATGGACGGGGTCCCGCCGGTCACCATGCGGCCGGTCGCGGCCGGCGCGAGCTTCACCTACCGCTTCGTCACCGACCGGCCGGGCACCTACTGGTTCCACCCGCACGTCGGCGTCCAGCTCGACCGGGGCCTGTACGCACCGCTGATCGTCGAGGACCCGCAGGAGCCCCTGGGGTACGACGAGGAGTGGGTGGTCGTCCTGGACGACTGGCTGGACGGCGTCACCGGCACCCCCGACCAGGCGTTCGCCGAACTCCGCAAGGGCATGGGCGGCGACAGCGGCGGCGGCCATGACATGAGCGGGATGAGCGGCCACGACATGAGCGGCACGGGCGGCACGGGCGGGACGAACGGCGCCTCCGGCCCGGGCCCGTCGTTCATGCTCATGGGCGCCACCAGCGAGCTGCTGGGCGGCGACGCCGGCGACGTCCGCTACCCGCACCACCTGGTGAACGGCCGGATCGCCGCCGACCCCGAGGTGTACCGCTCCGGCCCGGGCCGGCGCGTGCGGCTGCGGATCGTCAACGCGGGCGGCGACACCGCCTACCGCCTCGCCCTGGGCGGGCACCGGCTGACCGTCACCCACACCGACGGCTACCCGGTGCGGCACGAGGAGGTGGACGCCCTGCTCGTCGGCATGGGCGAGCGCTACGACGCCCTGGTCACCCTCCAGGACGGCGTCTTCCCGCTGACCGCGCTCGCCGAGGGCAAGAACGCCGCCGGCCGCGCCCTGGTCCGCACCGGCGCGGGCGAGGCGCCCGCCGAGAGCGTCCGCCCCGCCGAGCTGAACGGCCGGATCCTCGCCGCCGACGCCCTGCGCGCCGCCGACGAGGTCCGGCTGCCGTCCCGCAGGCCCGACCGCACCCACCGGATCGAGCTGACCGGCGGCATGGCCCGCTACGACTGGGCGCTCGACGGCCGCCCCTTCGACATGGCCGACCCGGCCGCCCGCGCGTTCCTGGTCGGCGGCGGCGAAAGGGTGCGCCTGGAGTTCGTCAACCGCACGGAGATGTGGCACCCGATGCACCTGCACGGCCACACCTTCCAGGTCGGCGAGCAGGGGCCGCGCAAGGACACCGTGATCGTGCTGCCCGGCCGCACGGTGACCTGCGACTTCGACGCCGACAACCCCGGGCGGTGGATGGCGCACTGCCACAACGCCTACCACGGCGAGGCCGGGATGATGGGCCTGCTCGCCTACCGGGCCTGAAGCCGGCCCCGGGGCGGAGGGCGAGCGGCCCCCGCCCCGGGGAGGGGCCTCAGGCCTCCCGCGCGACGTCCTCCCGCACGGCGATCGTGCACAGCCGCTTGGTGGCCCGGGTGAGCGCGACGTACAGGTCGCGCTCACCGCCGGGGCGGGCGCCGGCGATCCCGCCGGGGTCGACGACGAGGGCGGCGTCGAACTCCAGGCCCCGGGCCTCGGAGGCCGGCACCACCCGGACGAGCTCCGCCGCTCCGGCCTCCGACGCCACCGTCGCCAGCGCCTCCGTCAGCGCGCCGACCGAGGCGTCCGGGCCGACCACACCGATCAGCTCGCCCGGGTGCGCGGCCGCCTGCGCGCGCAGCTCCGCGCCCAGGACACCGGCGAGCGCGGCGGGCGTCGCCTCCAGGGTGCGCGGCGGCTCGCCGTGCCGGATCGAGCTCACCGGCGGCTGGTCCGGGTCGATCCTGGCCAGCAGTTCGCGGGTGGTGGCCAGGATCTCCTCGGTGGTGCGGTAGCTGACGGTCAGCGTGCGCAGGTCGAAGCGGCCGCCGAGGTGCGGGGCCAGCGCCTCGTGCCAGCCGCGCGCGGTGGTCGCCGGACCGGCCTGGGCGAAGTCGCCGACCAGCGTCATCGACCGGCCGGGGCAGCGCCGCAGCACCATCCGCCACTGGAGCGCGGTGAACTCCTGCGCCTCGTCCACCACGACGTGGCCGAAGGACCGCTTCGGCGGGCCGTCGAGCAGGCTCGCCGCCTCGTCGAGCAGCGGCAGGTCGGCGTCGGTCCACGGCGCGCCCAGGGCGCGCAGCAGCAGCGCGCGCTCCTCGGCCGTGAACGCCGGCAGGTGAGCGGCCAGCGCCGCGCGATCGCCCAGCAGGGCCTCCACCACCGCACCGGGCGTCAGCCGCGGCCACAGCTCCTCGACGGCGCGCTCGATGTGGGCGTCGTCGAGCAGCTCGGCCCGCATCGCGTCCACGTCGAACCCGGGGCCCTCGTCGGCCGGTCCGGGCTCCAGACCCAGGTTGCGCAGGTCCCTCGCCGCGACCCGGTCGAGGTCGACGCCGGTCAGCTCGGCGACCTCGGCGTCGATCCGCGCCAGCGTCTCGGCGGCGCCCCGGGCCAGCTCGGCGGTCACGGCGTCCACCAGCAGCTCCTTGAACAGCCGGCGGGCCCGGTGGTGGGCGAGGCCCCCGGCACGGGCGGCCTCCCGGACCCGGGCGACCTCCGCCGTGCCGAGCCGGACGTCCTCCTGCCCGACGCGCACCGCCAGCTCCCCGTCCGGCGCCTGACGCCCGCGCACCACCGCGGCCAGCGCGTCGGCGAACGCGGCGTCGCCCTTGAGCCGGGCCACCCGGGGCCGTTCGGCGACCGCCTCCGCGGCGCCGGACGCCTCGGCGCCGACGGCCAGTTCGGCGCAGGTCGCCAGCACGACGTCGTTCTCGCCGAGCGAGGGCAGCACCTGCGCGATGTAGTCCAGGAACCGGGCGTTCGGCCCCAGCACCAGGACGCCCTGCTCGGCGGCCTTCGGGAAGGCGTAGAGCACGTAGGCGGCGCGGTGCAGCGCGACCACCGTCTTGCCGGTGCCGGGACCGCCCTGGACGACGGTGACCCCGCGGTGCGGCGAGCGGACGATCGCGTCCTGCTCCGTCTGCAGCGTGGCCACCGCGCTGCCCATCCGCCCGGTGCGCCGCTCCTGGAGCGCCGCAGCCAGCGGACCGTCGCCGACCACGTCCTCGGCGGTGGGCTCGGAGCCGTCGAGCAGCTCGTCGCTGATCCCGGTGACCGTGCGCCCGGTCAGCCGCAGGTGGCGGCGGCGGCGCAGGCCCATCGAGTGCACCGGCGTCGCCTCGTAGAACGCGCGCGCCGCGTCCGCCCGCCAGTCGACCAGGGCCGGCAGCTCCTCCTCCGCGCGCTGCAGGCCCAGGCGGCCGATCCGCAGCGCCGTCCCGTCCGCCAGGTCGATCCGCCCGAACACCAGGCCGCCCTCGGCGCCTTCGAGACGCCGCACCTCCCGGGCGAGCCGTTCGGCCGCCGACTGCCGCTCGTACGCCTCGGTGGCGCCCTCCGCCCGCGTCGCGAGCGTCACGGCGAGCTGCGCCCGGGTGTCGGCGAGCCGGTCGTCGAACAGGGCGACGACGGCGGCCACCTCCGCCCGCTCCAGTTCGACCTGGCGTACCACGTTCTCCTCGGCCTGCGGCACAGGAAGTGCTCCCCTCTCGGTTTCGGCCTGCCACTATGCGAGGTCGGGCGGGGAAAGTAAACGTTGACCTCCGGCCCCGAGGTGTGTCCTGATCCGCCGTTGCCTCCTGGTCCGCCGCGCAGGACCGCCCGCCCCGGAACGCGGCCGGCCGGGCACCGGGCCGCGCGGCGGCGGCCCGGTGCCCGGCCGGCGGGCGTGCGGGGGAGCCCCGCGGTCAGGACTCCTTGATCACCACGGTCTTGGCGGGCTTGTCGTGCAGGGCCTGCTGGTACGGCTTGTCCCACAGCGGCCACAGGACGTTCAGCAGCGCGAACAGCGAGCCGACGCAGTAGACCGCGTTCGGCAGGGTGTACAGCGCCGCGCGGATCAGCAGGGAGTTCTCGGCGGGCTTGCCGCCGCTCGCGAGGTCGACCACCCGCAGCTTCATGACCTTCTTGCCGACCGTCTGGCCGCCCTGGGTGAGCAGCATCGCGGCCTCGTAGCCGAAGGAGAGCAGGGCCGCCACGACGTAGTACAGGATCGAGGCACCGAAGATCGTGAAGAGCAGCAGGGTCGGGACGAGCAGCACGCAGACGTCGATCAGCCGGGCGACCAGGCGCTCGCCGATCGGGGCGAGCGGTGGGCCACTGGGCACCGGGGAGCCGTAGGGCCCGGGCCGCGGGTGACCGTGCGGCCAGGAGCCCTCCGGCTGCCCGTACGGCTGCTGCGGGGGAGTGCCGTAGCCGGGCTGCCCGTACGGCTGCTGCTCTCCGTACGGCGGCTCCGCGTAGGGCGGCGGCTGCTGGCCGTAGGGCTGGCCGTACGGCGCCTCCTGCTTGTACGGCTGCTGGTCCCCGCCATAGGGGTTCTGGTTCTGCTGACCGTAGGGGTTGGACCCGTCGTACGGGTTCTGGCCGTGCCCCGTGGGACCGTTGGTGCTCATCGTGGCTGGTTCCCTGCCTTCGGCGATGGTGTACAGCTGTTCTATCGACCCCGCGTCCGCCCCGTGAAGGCGGAGCGGCAAGTCGTTACCGATCGGGCACACCCTTGTCGCCGAGCCGGGCGGCGGCGAGTCCGTTATGTTCGGAAATACCGGAATCAGCCCGCGCCGCCCGCCGCGGCGGCCCGATGAGGGAGACGGCCATGACCGGTGCACCCGAACCCATCAGCGAGGTCGGCCGCAGCGCGCTGGAGCGGGAGCTCGCCGACCTGCGCGCGGAGCGCGAATCCGTCGCCGCCACCCTGCGGGGCGGCGAGGAGGTCGGTGATCCGGCCGACCAGGCCGACGAGTTGCAGCGGGCCGACCGGCTGGACGCGCTGGACGGCCGGATCGCCCGCATCGAGGGGCGGCTGCGCGGGGCGGCCACCGCCGGGGCGCCGAGCACCGAGAGCGTCGGCGTCGGCAGCACCGTGAGGCTGCGCTTCGGGGACGCCGACGAGATGACCGTGCGGATCGGCGAACTCGCCGAGGGGGTGGACCCGGACCTGGTCACCGCCGACAGTCCGCTCGGCCGGGTGCTGCTCGGCTGCCGGGAGGGCGAGACCGTCGAGTACGAGGCGCCCGGCGGCCGGACGACCGCACTCGTCCTGTCCATCGGCAGCGGCGGCGCGGCGTCGTAGCGCCCGGCCCCCTCCCGGCGGGCGCCCGACCGCGTTCAGGCCGCGGGCCGGCCCGGGACCCAGAGCGGCACCGGGGAGGTCGGCGCCATGTGGCGGGCCGCGTCCTCGTCGAGGACGGCCAGGGCCCGGTCCCGGTCGCCGCCGGTGAGCTCCGCCAGCACGGCTGCGGCGGCCCGGGCGCAGGCCAGCACGAGGGCCAGCAGGTCCTGGCGGCGGCAGTGCTCCCGGACGTAGGCCGCGCACCGGTCGGTGACGTACGCGGCGTGGGCGGCGCGCTCGGCCGCGCCGTCGGGGCCGGTCCCGGCGGTGGCCCGGCGCACGCCGTGCCAGAGCAGGACGAGCGCGTCCGGCTCGGCGGGGTGGGACGCCTCGGTGAGCCGCGCGCACTCCCGGGCCTCCGCCGACTCCCGGCCCAGCCGTTCCAGGGCGGCCGGGCCGTCCCCGTGGTGGCGCCGCAGCACCAGCTCGGCCGCCCGCCGCACCACGGCGTGCAGGACGGCCTCGGCCGGCACCCGCAGCCCGGGCGCGGCCGGGTCGGTGAAGGCCAGCCAGGCGTCGGCGAACGAGGCCGCCCGCAGCTGCCCCAGCCAGGGCGCGGACGCGGCCGCGGGCGCCAGCCGCTCCTCCACGGCGAGGCGGATCAGCCCCACGCCGATGAGGTCCGGCGCGCCCGCGTCCGGTCCCAGTCCGATCAGTTTGGCCCTCATGGGCGTGCCCCCCGGTCAGCGGTCGTCACTGTGCCGGGTCATCCCATCACAGTGCGACGCGGACGAACGGGATCGGGCCGCCGATGAGACGCACGACACGTGCCCGGGGCGGTCGTCAGCCCTGCTCGGCGGGCTCCTCGGCTTCCTCGGGCCGCTCCGGCGCCGTCTCGCGGAGCTCGAAGGGCGAGGGCACCGGGAAGTAGGTCCGCAGGAAGCCGGTGACGGCCCGCTCCTGCTCCTCGGGCGACAGCAGGTCGCGGGTGCCGTCCGCGAGGCAGAAGTAGTCCGCCCAGCGCTCCTCGTGCAGCTGCGCGAGCCGGCCGAGGTCCTCGGTGCTGTCGGTGACGAAGTAGCCGTCGTAGAGGTGGCCCTCGACGGTGCGGGCGGTGGCGTGGCCGTAGTGGATGGCCAGGGTGACCGGCGCGAGGTCGCCGGCCGAGCGGAAGGGCGAGCGGACGGTGTCGTGCAGCTCGGCCGCGAACCGCTCCGCGCTCTCCGCCAGCACGCTGCGGCGCAGCGGGTGCGGCGAGTGCTTGAGGGTGCGCGGGTAGGTCTTGCCGACGGCGGCGGCCAGCGCGCCGCGGGTGTTCTTCTGCGCGGCGACGTACACCGAGTCGCCGGGCTCGGCCTCGCCGGGCGGCACGATCCGGTTGTCGGGGAAGTACCGGGGCATGCCGTTGCCGAGGAAGAAGTCCTCGGGGACGAGCGGACGGCCGAGGAAGATGTCGTCGTTGAGGTAGAGGAAGTGCTCGGCGAGGTCCGGGACGAGGTGCAGCCGGGTCTCGATGGCGTGCGAGTTGAACACCGGGCCGGCGTCCGTTCCGGCGAACAGGGTGCGGTGCGGGACGACGGTCAGGCCCGGGTGGGCGGTGTCCAGCCAGTGCGGCGTCTGGTCGTCGGTGACCAGGTGGATCCGGCGGATCCACGGCGCGTGCGCGGCCAGGGCGCGCAGGCAGTAGCGCAGCTCGTCGCGGTTGCGGAAGCGCTGGTCGGCGTCGCCCGCGATGCCGCTCTCGGCGACCCCGTCCTCCTCCGCGATCGGGGCGGCGGTGTGCGCGAGCCGGGCGCGGGCGGCGGCCCGGCGCTCCTGCCAGGCGGGGTCGGCGTCGTCGACCCAGGTGATCACGGCGTCGATCGGGAAGTCGACCTGCTCGGGGAGCGAGGCCGCGAAGACGTCCAGCAGCGGGTAGGGCCGGCCGCCGACGGTCGTGGTGGCGTTGGCCTCCAGGGAGGGCACCCACCAGCCGAACGGCGTCTCGTCGATCGAGGCGATGGCGCCCTGGGACGGCGCGGCGGAGTCCCAGAACTCGATGTCGCAGCCGGTCTCGGGGCCGTAGAGAAGGGTGTCGATCACGGCGGGGCGGTAGATCCGCACGCCCTTGACCCGGTCCGCCGGCCAGATCGGGCCCGCCTGCCCGCCGTCCTGGTCCGCGTCCCCGCCCCGCTCCTCGGCGGTCTCGCCCACCGGGGCGTCCGGCGCCGGCTCCAGCAGGCCGACCGCGCCGGGCAGCTGCTCCGCCAGCACGGTGGTCAGGGTCCGCCCGTGCTCCAGGAGGTCGGCGTAGACGGCCTGGCCGGCGAACGCGGCGGCCAGCGCCTCCAGCACCGCCGCGCGGTCGCCGGGCCGGATCGCCAGCCGGTGCCGCGGGTGCCGGTCGGGCACGATGCCGTGCGCGAGGCCGGCCGCCCGCAGCGCCCCGCTCACCTCGGCCAGGTTTCCGTCCCGGCGGTCGGCGGGCAGCAGCGTGTGGCGGGTCTCGGCGAGGTGCTCGCGGTGGCGCACGACGCCCGGGAGCGCGCCGAGCAGCTCCTCCTCGCGCGCGGACCGCTCCTCGCCGAGCCGCTCGTACGGCGAGCGGCGCTCCTCGTGCCCGGCCTGCTCCTGCCCTGCCTGCCCGCTCTGCTCCGTCTGCTCGGTCTGCCCGCTCTGCTCCGCCCGCCCGGCCTCCGGGACGACCTCGTGACCGGCCTCGGGCGCGGCCTGCTCCGGTGCGCCGGCCGGCTCGGCGGACGCACCGGCGGGCGCTTCGGCGCCGGGGCCGGCGGGCGTGCCGGCGGCCGACCGGTTGCGGCGGGCCAGAGCGGTCAGCGGGCGCATCTTGGCCGCGAGATCGGCCGGGCGGATGGGCAAAGGGAACTCCAGGGGCTCATGGTTCAGGTGTCGGGCGTTTCACGTGCCCCGCACAGCGGGGCCTTCGGCCCGAACGGCCCGGATCGGTTCTCCCTCGTGTTTCCGGAGCAGTTCAGAAGGCCGGCCGTCGGGCTCAACTCTGCTTCTCCGGTTCTTCCTCACAGCTGGCTCATGGCACCCGGTTCGGGCACAGGTCGGGCGGGCTTCCGGCTCGCACGAGATCGTATGCGACCAACAGAATTTTATGTTGAGCAATAGTAACAATCAGGTGTCCTTTTGGCGCTGCGAGGCAATGGCCCGGCGGGATTCGCCCGATTTGAATGGTGTGCAGTTTCTCTGAGGGAACGTCATCGATTCACTGATTCACCGGTTTTGTCGCCTATGCGCACCCGAAGTGCATTCCCCGGCGACGGCCCGGGCGGTGGAGGCGCATGGCGCCAGGCGGTCTGCATATGCAGGTCATCGACATATGCCGAGAGTTGTCCTATGGTGTTCGCCAGGCGGGCGGCCGGCTCCGGAGAACGGACGAGCCGTGGGGGGTGGGCCTGCCCCGCCGCACACGCGTGGTCCGGCACCCGGCCGGACCCTCCGCTTCCACAGGAGGACCGCAGTGCACCACCGTTCCCGTTCGCCCAGGCTGCTCGGCGTCGCGATCGCGGCCGTCCTGGGCCTCGGCCTGGGCGTCCCGTCCGGCACCGCGGCTCCGGCCGCCGACACCGATCCCGTCCCCGGGCTGGTCGCCGGATCGGACACCGACGCCCCGCAGCTGGTCACCGGTCTGGCCGAGCGGGCCGCCGGCGCCACCCCGGCCGACGCCGCGCGGGCCCACCTGGCCGCCCACCGGGACCGCTACCGGGTCGACCCCGCGCAGCTCGTGGAGACCGGCACCGAGCGCGCCGCGGACGGCCGTCGCACCGTCAGGTTCGCCCAGCGGCACGGTGGCATCCCGGTCTTCGGGGCCGCCTACCTCGTCCACCTGACCGGTGAGGGCGACGCCCAGCGGGTCGAGTCGGTGGGCGGCAAGTACTTCACCGGCCTCACCGCGCCGACCGCCCAGAGCGTCCCGGACGAGGCGCTGCGCCGGCTCGCGCTCGGCAGCGTCGAGGACCCGGCCGCCCGGGAGGGGGCCACGGCCGAGGACCACGGCCTCGTGGTGCTGCCCGGCGGCACCGGCCGGCTCGCCCGCCACTTCACCGTGCGCGGCACCGACGCGGCGGCCTGGGGCGCGAAGGCCCGCGAGGTGTTCGTGGACGCCACCACCGGTCAGGTCGCCCTCGCCCACGACGTGCGCGCTCCCTACCGGGCCGAGGGGCCGGCCGCTGCCGCCACCGGTGCCGCCGCCGGCCTGGAACCCGCCACCGGTACCGCACCCGACGTCCACGGCAACCCCGTGCGGGTCAACCTCGGCCGCCTCCCGGACGGCACGTACCAGCTCACCGACCTCACCCGCCCCGCCACCATCACCGTCTACGACGCGCAGGGCCGGGAGGAGCTGGACTTCCGGGGGAAGATGCCCGCCGACGCCCGGCCCGCGGCCTCGCCGACGCCCGACTTCCCGGCCTCCGCCGCGGCCACCGGCGCCGCCAACGCCCAGCTCAACGCCGCCGCCGTCGACGACTTCTACCGCGACCGGCTCGGGCGCCAGGGCATCGACGGCAGGAACGGCCCGATCACCGCGGTGGTCAACGTCACCAGCTTCGGCGAGCCGTACCGCAACGCCGCCTGGGACGGCCGGAAGATGGTCTACGGCGGCGGGAGCGCCAAGGAGTACCCGTTCGCCGTGGCGCTCGACGTGGCCGGCCACGAGATGACCCACGGCGTCGTCGAGAACACGGCCGGACTCGTGCTCCGGGGCCAGTCCGGCGCCCTCGACGAGGCGATCGCCGACTACTTCGGCAACGCGATCGAGGTGACCGCCGGCGGCCTGTCGATGGACGACCCGCGCGCCGCCCTGCTCGGCGAGAGCCTCTGCCGCACCGGCACCCCGGAGTCCTGCGCCGACCGCCGGCTGGACGACCGCCGCAGCACTGTCGACGACTACATCGGCGTCGCGGCGGACATCGACAGCAGCGGCGTGCACCTCAACTCCACCATCGTCGGCGGGGCGCTGTGGGACATCCGGCGCGCCCTCGACCCGCTGACCGCCGACCGCCTGGTCTACCGCGCCCTCACCGAGTACCTCACCCCGCTCGACGGCTTCGTCGACGCCCGCAACGCGGTGCTCGCCGCCGGCCGCTCGATGGGCCTCGGCCGCGCTCAGCTGCGCACCGTCGCCGGTGCGTTCGACGCCCACGGGATCAAGGAGGGCTGGCAGCGGCGGATCGGTGTGGACAGCCGCGTCCTGCTGGGCGACATCCCCAGCGGCCTCATCGCCCCGGACGTCGCCAACGGCCGCTGGGTGGCGGCCACCAGCGAACACGGCTTCGGGGGCAACCTCGGTGTGCTGGCCGGCACCGTCGCCGGCTCCGCCGGACCCGTCGCGCTCAGCCCGGTGGACGGCCGCTCGCACGGCTGGCCCGCCACCGACGGCACGACCGCCGCATGGGTGGCCCAGGGGGCGATCGCCGGAGGCGCCTGGGGCTCGGAGGTGCTGGCCCGCCCGATCGACGGCGGCCCGGTCCGGAGCCTGCGCCGCGGCTCGAACCAGATGGTCTTCGACGTCCGGGTCTCCGGCGGCACCGTCGCCTTCCGGGTGAACGACTTCACCACCCACCGCACCTTGCCCGCGCTGTCGCTGAACGGTGCTCCGGCGGTGGAGATCCCGCTGCCCGACGGCCACGACGCGACGGACCTCACCCTCCGCGGCGGCCTGCTCGGCTGGACCGAGACCTGGAGCGCCGGTGAGCGGACCGTGTACGCGCCGACCGTCTACTCGATCGCCACGGGCAAGGTGGTCGCCCAGTACGTGCTGGACGGCGCCACCGCCACCAGGGCCGACCAGACCCGGCTGGCCGGCGACCGGCTGCTCTGGGTGGAGACGCCCGAGGACCGCAGCAAGGGCGGCTCGATCCGCTCCGGCGCCGTGGACGGGTCCGGTGTGACCGACCTGCTGACCGGCACCGCCGCCGACCGGCGCGACATCACCGGCCTGACCGTCTCCGACCGGGCGGTGACCTTCGGCCATGCGTTCCGCTGGCCGGGCGGCGCCGTCAAGAACGCCGAGCTGCCGAAGCTCTGGCAGCTGCCGCTCGCCGGTGGCACCCCCGAGCGGGTCTCCTGCAACCGCGGCGGCCAGTACGCGCCGGTGGCGGACCGGGGCACCCGGGTGCTCTGGCTGGACGCCACGGCCGGCCGCACCGATCTGGTCGTGCGCGAGCGCGCGGCCGGCACCTGCTGACCGGAGGGCGGCTGCCCCGGGATCCGACCCAGGGCGCCCGACCCCGGCGCCCGGACCCCGTCCGCCCCTCGGTCGCCCGCCCGGCCGCTGCAACCCCGCAGCGGCCGGGCGGGCCTTCGCCGTACCGTCAGATCATCGGGACCGTCGGGCCGTCACCACCGGCACACCGCCGGGACGGCCGTCGAGCAGGGCGGCGAGGTGGTCCGCGCAGCGCACCGCGGCCTCGGCCGGGCGGCGGGCGAGGCCCTGCACGTCCATCCCCAGGGCGCGGGCCCTCGCCGCCGGCGCCAGTCCGGTCCGGCCCAGGCCGACCACGCCGAGCGTCAGCGCCGGCAGCGCCCGGGCCGGAGCCGGCGGGGTACGCCAACGCCCCTCGTGCGAAGCCTCGTTGTACGCGGTGAGATCGCGGGTCAGGGCGAGCAGCTGGGCCAGGGCGAACTCGGCGACCGCGTCCGCGTTGGACCCGGGCGTGTGGGTGACCGCGACCCCGTGGCGGGCGGCGGCCGCCAGGTCCACGTGATCGGTTCCGGCGCCCGCCCGGCCCACCACCCGGAGCCGGTGGACGAGCCCGTCGCCGGTCGCGGCGGCGAGGAACGCGGCGCGCAGCGGCACCCCGGCCCGGGACTTGACGGCGTGGAAGCCGGTGCCGCCCGCCACGGCGGCGGCGATCAGGGCCGCCTCGTGGAAGGGGTCGATGTCGGTGAACTCCACGCGCCCGGCCCAGCCGGAGCGCACCGCGCGGTGGTCGGCCACCCGCCGCAGGTTGAGGGTGACGGCCAGTCCGTGGCCGAGCAGGCGCGCCAGTTCGCGGTCCAGCAGCTCCCCGGGCGCCGCGTCCAGCAGCAGGACCCGGTGGTGCGCATGGGCTTCTCCCCGTGACACGGCCGGGGAGCGGCGGCCGACAGTCGATCATGTTCCCCGCCGCTTCCAAGCTATAGCGCAGCGGGGGGCTTGCCGCAAGGGGGTGGTGGGGCCGGAGAATCCTCGGCCGAAGCCGGAATCACGGGGACAGGAGTGGTGCGGGATGCGTGTGGTGCTGTCGACGTACGGGTCGCGGGGGGACGTCGAGCCGCTGCTGGCGCTCGCCGAGCGGCTGCGGGAGGCGGGAGCCGAGGTGCGGGTGTGCGCGCCTCCGGAGGAGGAGTTCGCGGCGCGGCTGGCGGACGCCGGGGTGCCGATGGTGGCGGTGGGGGAGTCGGTGCGGGCGCTGGTGAGCGGGCCGCCGCCGAAGCCGGAGGACTTCCCGAAGCGGGCGGCGGCGCTGGTGGCCGGGTTCTACGAGGCGGTGCTCGCCGAGGCGGAGCCGGGCGGGGTGGTGGTGGCCACCGGCCTGTTCCCCAGCGCGGCCGGTGCCCGGTCGGCGGCCGAGACGGTGGGCGCGCGCTTCGTCCACGTCAGCCTCCAGCCGACCATGCTGCCCTCACCGCACCACCCGCCGTTCCAGTACCCGGGCCGGCCGCAGGCGCCGGAGGGGACCGGCAACGAGGAGCTGTGGGAGCGGGACGTCGAGTCCATGAACGCGCTGTTCGGCGCAGTGGTGAACGCCCACCGCGCATCCGTCGGCCTGCCGCCGGTGGCCAACGTGCGCGACCACGTGCTCACCGCGCGGCCGTGGCTGGCCACGGACGCCGTCCTCGGTCCGTGGCGGCGGCCGGCCGCCCTGGACGTCGTGCAGACCGGTGCCTGGCTCGCGGACGACCGGCGCCCGCTCCCCACCGGGCTGGAGGAGTTCCTGGCCGCGGGCGCGCCCCCGGTGTACGTGGGGTTCGGCAGCATGCCGATGCGCGGCTCGGCGGACGTCGCCCGGCTGGCCGTCGAACAGGCGCTGGCACTGGGCCGGCGGGTCGTGGTGGGCCGAGGCTGGGCGGGGCTGGGCCCGGCGGGTGACGGCGGCGAGTGCTACGCGGCCGGCGAGGTGAACCACCAGGCGCTGTTCCCCCGGGTGGCCGCCGTGGTGCACCACGGCGGCGCGGGCACCACGACGGCGGCGGCCCGGGCCGGGACGCCGCAGCTGGTGGTGCCCCAGATCGTCGACCAGCCCTACTGGGCCGCGCGGGTGGCCGAGCTCGGCATCGGCGCGGTGCACGACACGGCGGCGCCGAGCGCCGCGACCGTGTCCGCCGCGCTGCGCACCGTCCTGGACCCGGCGGCCCGCGCCCGGGCGGCGGCCGTGGCCACCGGCATCCGCACCGACGGCGCCGAGCTGGCCGCCCGCCTGCTGCTCGATCCGGCCGCCGGCTAGCGGCCCGCCGGCCGGGGCGGCGGCTGCGGACGCCGCGCGTCGTCCTGCCGGGGCCGGCCCGCTACCACAGGTGACGGCCGGTGACCGGTGGTGATGCCGTGAAACGGGCACGGCAATACGGGACAGACATGCATCAACCGGGGCATGGTGGGTACCAGCACCACTGGAACGGTCATCGCGCACCGCAGGCCGTTTCCGCGCCCGCCGGGCGCCACCTGGACCGTCGCTTGAAGAAGCCGGGCAGAGGTCTTCGGGAAGTGGTGCCGCGGTGTCGTGGGCGATCCCGCCCGGACGACCCCGCGGCCCGAGGCGTTCCTCCTTGCCCTGGAGAACAGCCGTGTCCATACCTGCACTCAGAACCGGATCCCGTCCGCACGCCACCTCGGCCGAGCCGTCCGTACCGGCGGACGGCTTGCCGCCCGATCTGCCGCCGCGCCCGACCGAGGCGCAGCTGCGGGTCATGGGCAAGACCGAGGCCCGTGAGCTCAGCGACGCGCTCTTCGAGCGGCTCGCCGGGCTGGCCCGTGAGTCCCACGCCTACAGCTACGTCCGCGGGACCGTCATCGAACTCAACATGCCGCTGGTGCGCTTCATCGCCGGCCGCTTCCGCCACCGCCCGGAGGACATGGACGACATCCTCCAGGTCGGCACCGTCGGACTCATCAAGGCGGTCGACGGCTACGACCCGGGGCGCGGCGTCGAGTTCCTGACCTACGCCATCCCCACCATCGCCGGCGAGATCAAGCGGTTCTTCCGGGACACCTCCTGGCCGGTGCGCGTCCCGCGCCGGATGCAGGAGTTCTACCTGACCGTCGCCCGCGGCTCCGACCGGCTGGAACAGCGGCTCGGCCGCCTGCCGCACCCCGAGGAGATCGCCGAGGAGCTCCACCTCACCGTCGACGAGGTCGTCGAGGGGCTGGTGGCCAGCCGGGTCTACCGGCCCAACTCGCTGGACGCGCTGCGCGAGCAGGACACCGACGAGTCCGGCAGCGCGCTGCTGGACCGGCTCGGCTCCTGCGACCCGGGCATCGAGCTGGCCGAGTTCCGCATCGCCGTGCGGCCCCTGCTGGGGAAGCTGCCGCGCCGCGAGCAGCTCGTGCTCAAGCTGCGCTTCTGGGAGGACCGGACGCAGTCCGAGATCGCCGAGCGGATCGGCGTCTCGCAGATGCACGTCTCGCGCCTGCTGTCCGCCACCCTCGCGCACCTGCGCGAGGAGCTGGAGGACCGCGCGGCGGACGGCGGCCCGCCCGCTCCGCCCGGGCCGGGCTGAGGCCCCGGGCCCGAGGCCCTGTCCCGCAACCCGCGCCCCTCCGGGTGTTTCCGGCCCTCCGCAGCGGTTAGCCGCCTGCGGGGGGCCGTCGGCACGCGAGCCCGGTGCCGCCGGCCCGGCACCGCGCCGGTCCCGCACCCACGCCGGTCCGGCAGCGCGCACCCAGGAGGAGCATCCGCCATGACCCGCAGCCCGTCCCGACCTCCCGAGGACTCGCCTTCCGCCCCGGACCGGCCCGCCGGACTCACCGCCCGCGCCCGGCCGTGGGCCCGCGGGACCGTCCTGGTCCTGAACGGCGAACTCGACCTGGACTCCGTCGCCGTCCTGCGCCGGGCCCTCGACGGCGCGCTCGCCGTTCCCGGAACGGTCGTCGTGATCGACTGCGGCGAGCTGGCGTTCTGCGACTCCACCGGCGTGAGCGCCCTGCTGGAGGGCGCCGGCCGCGCCGCCGGCTCCGGCAGCCGGATCGAGCTCGCCCGCCCCCGGCCGCTGGTCCGGCGGGTGCTCGAACTCACCGGCGTCATCGACGCGTTCGCCGTCCACGACACCGTGCCGCCGTGACCCGGCCGAGCCGTCCCTTGCCCGCTCCCCAGGAGGACCTCATGACCACCAGCCCGGCTGCGCTCTTCGACGTCGACGGAACGCTGCTCGACACCACCTACCTGCACATCCTCGCCTGGTGGGAGGCGTTGCGCCAGTACGACCACACCGTCCCCGCCGCCCGGGTGCACCGCGCCATCGGCATGGGCGCCGACCGGCTGCTCGATCACCTGCTCGGCGAGGACCGCGACCGGGACGAGGACGAGGCCGTCACGGCCGCCCACGACGCCCTCTACGCCCGGTACTGGCCCGTGGTGCGGCCGTTGCCCGAGGCTGCCGAGCTGCTGCGCTCCTGTGCCCGCCGGGGCTGGCGGGTGGTGCTGGCCAGTTCCGCCTCCGAACGCGAACTGACCGCGCTGCGCGCCGTGCTGGACGCCGACGAGGTGATCGCCGCCGTCACCACCGCCGACGACGTCGCCGCCACCAAACCCGAGCCCGACCTCGTCCGGGCCGCCCTCGACCGGGCCGACAGCACCCCCGGGCAGGCGCTGTTCGTCGGCGACACGCTCTGGGACGTCACCGCGGCGGCCCGCGCCGGCATGCCGTGCGTGGCCGTCGAGAGCGGCGGTCACTCCGCCCAGGACCTCCTCGGCGCCGGGGCCGCCGAGGTCCACGCCGACACCGGGGAGCTGCTGGCCGCGCTGGACGCCAGCCTGCTCGGCCGCCCGCCACTGCCGGACTGACACCGCCCGCGCCACCCCGCTCGTCCCGGTCCGTCGGCCACCCGGCGTGAACACCCCTGCCCGCAGCCGCTGGTCCTCGCCGAGGACAGGCCGCTCGGCCGGCGGGTCACCAGCGCAGTGCGGTGAAGTCGATCGGCCGCGGCGGGAGCTTCGCGGTGCGGGCGGCCAGGTCGCGCATCCGGCGGCCGAACTCGTCGGCCGGCAGCCGCTTGCGGTCGCCGTGGCCGGGCAGCAGCCAAGCGAAGCGGATCCGTGGTGCCGTACGGGCCAGCGACGCGGCCAGTTCGGTGATGGAGTACCAGGTGACCGACTCGGCGACGGCGACGTCGCCGTCGGTGCGGGACCAGTAGAAGCTGTCGCCGCTGAAGCAGTACGTCCCGTCGGCGAGGTACAGCACGCTGCCCTCGGTGTGCCCGGGCAGCGGGTGCGCCGTCACGCCGTCGGCGATCCCCACCGGCTCGGTGCCCCGCAGGACCCGGTCGGCGTCGGGCGCGGCGGCCAGGTCCGACGCGTGGATCCACAGCCGGGCGCCGAACCGGTCGGCGTACGCGCGGCCGTGCGCGGCGTGGTCGCGATGGGTGAGCAGTACGTCGGTGACCGGGCCGATGGCGGCGTATCTCGTGGCCAGCGCGGAACTCCAGCGGGGAGTGTCGATCATCATCAGATTTCCGGCCGGCCGGCGCAGCAGATAGGAATTCGCTCCGGCGGTGTGCGGCGAGTTGTGCCCGCACAGGTACACGTGCTCGGCGAGGCGCAGCGGGAAGGGGTCGAGGTCCGGCTGCGGCGCGCGTGCGCCGTGCCGGACCGACCGGGAGGGGCAGGCGAACGCCGCGGCGTGCAGCGCCCTCTCCTCCGCCTCGGTACGGGGCTGGCGGACGACCGCCGAGCGTCCGTCGACCCGGGCGATCAGCCCCGGCGCGAGCTGCCGGGCGACGTCGCAGTCGGTGCAGCGGTGATCGACGTGCCAGTCGGTGCCGGTCGAATGCTCGGTCATGGCGTGGTCCTCCGCGCGGGCCGGTGGCGATTGACGTCCCCATGACTATCACGCGTCACCTCGTGGGGCCCGGGCCCGGCGGTCGCCCCGTCGGGCCGCGGCCCGCGATACTGGAGATCCGGACGGGTCCGCCCGTCCGGGGGCCCGCGCGGTGCCGGGGTGACCCGCCGACGGCACGGGGGCAGGCGCGCGGCGGAACCCACCCGAACCGGGGAGACCGTCATGCAGCTCGCCTTCCTCGCCCCGCTCCTCGAACGACCCGGCCCCTGGGCCTCCGTCTACCTCGACACCTCCCGCGCCACCGAGGACGCCGCCCAGCGCCGCGCGCTCATCGACCGCGCCGCCGTCCGCCGGCTGGCCGGCCTCGGCGCCGACGAGGCCACCCGCACCGCCGTCCGCGAGCACCTGGCGGCGCAGGCGGTCTCCGGCTCGCCCCAGGGCCGTGCCGTCTTCGCCGCCGGCGGCGAGGTCGCGCTGGACGTCCCGCTCGCCGCCTCACCGCCCGACGTCGACGCCACCTGGGCGCCCCTGCCGCACACCGCGCCCCTGCTCGGGCTGCTCGGCGACACCGCCGCCGCCTGCCTGATCGCCACCGTCGACCGGACCGGGGCCGACCTCGAACTGCGCGACCTCGGCCGCACCGCGCCCGCCGGTACCGTCGACGCGCCCCAGTGGCAGGGCCGCGGCCACCGCGCCCCGCCCGCCGACCGCTACGAGTGGCACTACCGGCACCGCCGCGAGGACGCCTGGGAGCGCACCGCCGGCATCATCGCCGACCACCTCGCCCGGATCTGGCCGGACAGCGGCGCCCAACTGCTCGTCCTCACCGGCGACCCCCGCGAACGCCGGGCCGTCCACCAGCGGCTGCCGCAGCAGCTGCGCTCCGACACCGTCGGGATCGACGGCGGAGGCCGGGCGGCCGGCACCTCCCGCGAGGCCTTCGACCGCCGGCTGGCCGAAGCCTGGAGCGCCCACCGCGGCCGCCGCCTGGACAGCGCGCTGGACGCCTTCCGCACCGGCGTCGGCCGGCCCGGCGAGCACGGCGAGACCGCCGAAGGCGTCCAGACCGCCCCCGGCGCCGCCGCCCAGGGCGTGCCGGCCGTGGTCGACGCCGCCCGGCAGCACCGGCTCGCCACCCTGCTCGTCCAGGAGGGCGGCCACGACCAGGACCGCCAGGTGTGGGTCGGCCCCGCGCCCGAACAGGTCGGCGTCCAGCGCAACGACGTCCGCAGCATGGGCGTCGCCGGCCCGGACCGGGCCCCGGCCGCCGACGCCCTGCTGCGCTGCGCCGTCGCCGCCGGGGCCGACGCGCTGGCCGTCCCCGCGGACGTCCCCGGCCCGGCCGGCGGCCTCGGGGCCGTGCTGCGCTGGCAGGAGTGAGCGACCGTGCCCGGCGCACCGTCCGTCGCGGGGTGCGGCCGAGGGGTGCGGGGGACCCTCGGCCGGGGCCGGCCGTGCGACCAGTCCGCTGCCGCCGGGCTGGTGGGCTCCGGGAGCCCCGGACGCCGGTCGGGCCTCAGCTCGACTCGACTGATCAGCACCGATGCCGGGCGGGTTCGGAAACGGACTCCCGAAGTGGTCGTCGGTGCTCCCGTCCACGCCGGCCTTCACGGAGCCGGCCGCGCGCGCGGGTGAGCCGGCCGTGAAGAGGATTCCGCCGTTCGGGTCCGGATCCTCGACGTCGGCCCCGTTGACGCCGTGGGCGTCGATGTCCTCGACGACGAGGTGGGCTCGACGCAGAGGCCCGCCCGGCGGTCGGTGGAGGTGTCGGGGCCGGTGTCGGTGAGGTCGAGGGTGCGGAGCTCCCGCTGTTCGGTGCTGGTGAGGAGGAACGCGGCGCGGGCGCCCCCGCCCGGGGCGGCGGCCGGCGGGGTGGTTCGTGAGCGCTTGGCCCGGAACGTGGCGGCGGGCCGGCCCGAGAACCCGTGGACACGCCGGACGGCACGGTCAGGTCGGTCTCCGTGCGCGGCCCGGATCGCCCGGTCGGGCGGCGCAGGTTCGATCGGGCGGATCCGGGGAAGCCGCCCGGCCGGACCCGGAGAATCGACGCGGAGGAGGCGGAGAGCATGGACCCGCGGACACGGAACGCTCGCCCCGTCGGCGGACGGCTGCCGCATCCCGGGTGCGCCGCCGTACCGCCGCGGCGCCCGGCCGGCACCGGGAGCGGGCGATGAGGCGGGCACCGGCCCCGCGCGGGCCGCTCTCCGAAGCCGTCCTCGCCCTGGTCACCGCCGGCCCGCCCGGCGCCGGCCGTCTGCTCGCCCCGGACAGCAGGCCGTGGGCGGACGCGGCCCGCGGCGACGACCCCTGGGGCGAGGACCACCAGCTCGCGCTCCACCTCTGCTACGAACTGCACGACCGGGGCCTGCCCGGCGTCCACCCCGGCTGGGAGTGGGACCCAGGGCTGCTCACCCTGCGGCGCTCCCTGGAACGTCCGTTCCTCGCCGCCGTCCGGGACGAGGCCGGGCCCGTGCCGCCGCTCGCCGCGGCCGTGGAGCGCCTGCTGACCGCCGCCGGTGACGGCGGCCCGGCCGCCTACCTGGAGGCGGAGGGCGAGCGCTGGCAGGCCCGGGAGTACGTGGTGCACCGCTCCGTCTACCACCTCAAGGAGGCCGACCCGCAGCTGTGGCTGCTGCCCCGGATCCACGGGCCGGCCCAGGCGGCGCTGACGACCGTCCTCTTCGACGAGTACGGCGCCGGACGGCCCGAGAACGCCCACGCGCTGCTGTTCGCCCGGATGATGGCCGATCTCGGCCTGGAGACGGCCTACGGCCACTACCTCGACGCGGTGCCCGCGCCGACGCTGGCGGTGGTCAACCTGATGATGCTGTTCGGCCTGCACCGGGCGCTGCGCGGCGCGGCCGTCGGCCAGTTCGCCACCATCGAGATCACCTCCTCGCCGGGCGCCGCCCGGCTGGCCGCCGCCCTGAAGCGCCTGGGGGCGGGGGAGGACGGCACCCTGTTCTACCGCGAGCACGTCGAGGCGGACGCGGTGCACGAGCAGCTGGTCCGGCACGGGGTGATCGACGAGCTGACGGCCGCCGAACCCGAGCTGGCCTGGGACATCGCCTTCGGCCTGGCGGCCACCGGGGCGGTGGACGACCGGTTCGCCGCCCACCTGCTGGGCCACTGGCGGGCCGGGCGCAGCTCGCTGCGCTCACCCCTGCCCGACGCTCCCACCGGTTCCGGCTGAGCGGTTCCCGGCGGGGCGGGCGTGCCGGCGGTGGCTGGTGTCGCAGAACGGGCGGTGCCGGCTGCGCCGGCACGCGCAGAGCGCCACCACGGGCCGCTCGCACAGCCGCACCACGCCGTCGGGGCCGGTCACCTCGACCGGGCCCTCCACCAGGATCGGGCCCTCCGCCAGGACCGTCACCCGCACCGGTGAACGCCCGGTGCTCCCCGGTTCGGCGCTCCTCGGTCCTGGTTCAGTGCTTCCGGACACCGCGCACCACCACCAGCTCCTCCTCGCGGACACCCGCCCCGATCAGCCCCAGCCGTTCGAACAGCCCGGCCCGCTCCGTCATCACCGGCCCGAAGGCCTGCCGCCGGCGGGCCACCACGGCCGCCGCCAGCCCCGCGCCGCGCAGCGCGGCGAGCGTCTTCGGCACTCCCGCGAGGGAGGACTGCACCAGCAGCAGGACCCCGCGTGCGGCCAGCAGCCGCGGTGCGTCCCGGCAGATCCGGTCCAGCACGAGCCGCCCGTCCGGTCCGGCGTCCCAGGCGAGCGCCGCACCCACCGGGCGGCCGGGCGCCTCGGTGGGCACGTACGGCGGATTGGCGGTCACCAGGTCGAAGTGCCGCCCGCCGACGGGGCCGGTGAGGTCACCTCGGCGCAGCTCGACGCGCCGGTGGTGCAGCCGGGTGTTGAGCCAGGCCGCGAGCAGGGCGCGCGTCGAGAGGTCCACCGCGGTCACCCGGGCACCCGTCCGCGCGGCGGCCAGCGCCACCACGCCCGTCCCGGTCCCGAGGTCCAGCACCCGGCTGGCCGCGCCGAGCGGCTCGCGGCGCAGACAGGAGACCAGGAGATCGGTGTCGCCCTGGGGCGGGTAGACCCCGGGCGGTCTGATCAGCAGCATGCCGAGCGGCTGCCCCGCCAGGCCCGCTCCACACCCCCGGCCGCACGGACTCCTGCCGGACGGACCCTGCCGGACGGACCGCCGCCCCTGGCAGGATCGGGCCATGGCGGACGATTCTCCGGTGACCAGGGCACGGGCCCTGTGGCAGGAACTCGCGGCGCGGCCGGTCGCGTTCGGTACGCGGGGCGACATCGGCGTGGTGGTCTCTCCCGGGTCGCGGATCGGCCCGCCCGGATGGGTGGGCATCGTGGTCCTGGGCGGGGCCGCCCTGGTGACGGCGCCGACCGAGGAGGCCGCGGCCCTGATCCGAACGGCCGTGGCCGGCAGGCGCGCCGACGAGCCGGCCGGGCCCGCGGCGATCACGGACCTGTTCCCGGCGGGCCGGGTCCTCGGGCCGGCGGCGCTCGCCTACGCCTCGCCGGCCGCCTTCCGCCCGGTTGAACCGGCGGGGTGGCCGGACGTGCGGGAACTCCCGCCCGGGCACCCGGATCTGGCCGCCCTCGAACGCGACGCCGGGACGGCGGACGCCGACGAGGCGGGCCTCGACGAGATCACCTCGCCCGCGTTCGTCGTCCGTGGGGCGGACGGCCGGGTCGTCGCCGCGGCCGGCTACCGCCGCTGGCCGGCGGACACGGCCCACCTGGCCGTGCTGACCGCGCCCGACCGGCGGGGCGAGGGCCTCGCCCGGGCGGCCGCCTCCGCGGCGGTGCGGCACGCCCTCGCCCGGGACCTGCTGCCGCAGTGGCGCGCCCGGGTCCCGGCATCGCGCAGGGTGGCCGCCGGCCTCGGATTCACCGAACTCGGCGTCCAGCTCAGCGTCGAGCCGACCTGAGCGGGAGGTCGGGTTTGCCGTCACGACAGCGGTCGGCGCACCGCACCCGCGGTTCTCCGGTGGGCCGACCCTCACGATCCGGCTTCCCCCGCGCGGGGGAAGCCGGATGATCCGTGGGATGGATGTGACCGGCGCGGGTGACGCGGAATCCTGGAGCGTCGGCAATCCGGAGGTACGGGGGTCACGGTGGCTGTTGCTGCGAACTCTGAGGCAGGTGGCGTTTCCGAGCCGCCGACCGCGAGGCGGGGGCGGGTGGTGTGGTGGCGGCGGTGGCCCGTGTGGGCGCCCGTGGCAGCCGCCTCCTGGGGCGCGTCGTACGCCGCTGTCGAGGCCACCTGGGCGGTGACGGGCACCACCGTGCAGTGGAAGGAACACTCCGCGTACGCGCCGGGGGTCCAGCTCTTCCTGGCGGCCCTCGCGCTCCTGGCCGCCGGTGCCTGCCTGGCCGGCACCCGAACGCTCGCCAAGGCCGGCCGGGTCGCGGTGGCGACGGTGCTGAGCGTGGCGCTGGCGGTGTTCGTCGTGGGAACGAACGGGCTGCCGATCTATGTCGTGACGATGGCAACGCTCTCGGGGATCGAGAGCGCCACCGGGCTGGCCCAGGTGCTGCTGAACACGGCGGGCGCCGTCCTCCTGCTCCTGGTCGGTCTGTCGTACCGCCGGCGGCTGCGCGGAGCCTGTCCGCGATGCGGGTGGCCGCACGCCGGCGCCGCCGACGGCCCGCTCGCCCACCCTGCCGCCTCCCGAGCCCCGGGGCGCACCCGAGCCGCGGTGTACCTGCTCATGTGCGGACTCCTGCCGTGGGCGGGAACCAAGACCATCTGGACGCTGGGCGGGGACGTGCTCGGTGTCGCGGGTGATGACTGGCAGAGGGCGTCGGTCGCCGGCGCGTCGGGTCCGTCGAAGGCAACCGCGTCGGCGGGGATCGACGTCACCGTGCTGGCCGCGACGGTCGGGATCTTCCTGCTGCTGGGGCTGCTGTACGTGTGGGGGCAGGTGTTTCCGCGCTGGACGCTGTTCCTGTCCGGGCGGCGGGTCCCGCGCCTGCTGCCCCTGATTCCAGCCTGGCTGACCGGTGTCCCGCTGGCGATGTACGGGGTCGTCCTCCTCGTCATGGCCCCGCTCATGGCGGCCGGTGTGCTGCCCGGGATCAAGCCGGACCCGCCGTTCACCAGCAGCTCGGGGATCACCTGGTTCGCCTGGTTCGGCGGCCTGGCCTTCGGCGGTCTGGGGATCGGCCTCGTCGTGGCCGCCCGCTCCTACGCCGCCCGCACCCGCCCCATCTGTGCCGGCGCCACGGCAACGGGGAGTCCGAAGTAGCCGGGTACCGGGCACGGCCGCGGGCGTGCGGCGGCGCTTCTCAGCCCGCTCCGGGACGGCGGATCTCCAGGTGCCCGGAGAGCGCCCGGGCCTGGAGCACCGGCTGCGGCGCGGTGGCCGGCCCCCGCTCGACCTCGCCGTCGCTCAGCCGGAACTCGCTGCCGTGCCACGGGCAGCGCAGGCACCCGTCCACCACGGTGCCCTCGGCCAGCGGGCCGGACAGGTGCGCGCAGCGCTCGGCGAGGACGTGCCACCGGTCGTCCTCGCCGTGCACCACGACCACCGCCAGCCCGTCGACCGTGCGCCGGACCGGCTCGCCCGGCGGAAAGTCCTCGACCGGCCCGACCCCGATCCAGTCCGGGGGCGCCAGCCGCTGCACGGCCGCCGCCCGGTTGGGGCCCGCGGCCTGCCGGTACGACAGATGGCCGCCGAGCACGCCGCCGACCGACACCGCCGTCAGCCCGGCCAGGCCGAGCAGCCGGCCCCGCAGCGGCCGGTGGCGGCAGCGGGCCAGCAGTGAGCAGGCGAACATCAGGACGCCGGTGGTGTTGGCGGCGGCGTGCACCAGGCCGGTGCGCTGCCGGGGCGGGTCCAGCCGGGCCCAGTCCGCCCAGCCCGCCGCGGCGGCCGGCCCGGCCGTCGCCAGGCCGGCGGCGACCAGGGCGCCCGCGGCCCGGCGGTTGCCGGGCAGGCTGTCCAGGATCTCCGCCGAGATCCAGCAGCCGATCGGCAGCTGGACCAGCGCCGGGTGCAGCGGGTGGCCGAGCCACACGCCGTGCAGCAGGTCGCGGGAGCGGCCGAGGGGCAGGCCGTTCAGCGCGTCGGCCAGCGGCGCGGCGGCCCGGTCCAGGAAGCGCCAGTCAGCCGGCGCGTCCAGGGCCCGGCGCAGCCGCCGGGACCACGGCCGGCTCTGCGGGAAGTCGTGGGAGGAAGTGTCCATACCCGGCGCCTAGCCGACCGGCGCAGGGCCAAACCCCTGTCCGGGAGGCCGGTCGTTCGCCCGGGGCCGTCAGCGGTCCGGGCCGTTCCGCACGGGTGGGACGGCCCGGCGCCGCCTGTGTGGAGGCCCTGATCGGCGCGCGCGTGGGCCGGCCGGTCTCCGCGTCGAGGGCGTCCGCAGACGGCGCGGCGCGCGCGCCCTGCGGGTCCGCGCCCCGTCCGGCGGCCGCTCGGCCGCGCCGTCGTGACGCCCCGTGGTCGCGTGGGCATACTGTGCGGACATGACCGGGAGGTGGCCATGTCCATGGTGGATGTCGCGGAGCTGCGACGGCTGGTCGCCGAGCACGACGCCCTGGCCGGGGACCGGTCGTCCGACGCCCGGCAGCGGCTGCGGGACATCGGCTACACGATCGGCGTCTACACCGGCGAGGCGGACGCCGCCCGCGCCGTGACCCGGGCCCGGGAACTGCTCGACGCCGGCCGCAGCCGCCAGGAAGTCCGTGCCGGCGCGGACGGGCAGGGCGGGCATGACGGGCACGGCGGGCAGGGCCGGCGCTCGGCTCCGGGCGAGACGCCGGCGGAGAGCCTGCTGGCGGAACTCGGCGAGCTGGCCGCCCGTGAGCAGGGCCGGTCGCGGTCGTTCTCGACCCTCGGCGACGTGCTCCAGCTGGCCCGGGTGGCGCTGCCCGCCTGCGCCGGGGCGGCGGTGAGCACCTGGCACGACGAGGGCTCGGTGCACACCCTGGCGGCGGGGTCGCCGCAGCTCCTGGCACTCGAACGGGTGCAGGGCGAGGCCGGGGCCGGTCCGCTGTCGCGGATCCGCGCCCAGGGCGAGGGACAGGTCGTGGTGCGGATCGAACCGGGCCGGCCGGGGCGGTTCACCGACCGCGCCCGCCGCTGCGGCGTGCGCACCGTGGTCGCGGCGCACCTGCGGACCCACCCGCACGGGTGCACCGCGTTCAGCGTCTACCTGCTCTCCCCGGAGGAGCCCGAGCCCCCGGCCCTGCGGCTGGTCTCGGCGCTCGCGCTCCAGTCCTCGATCGCCCTGGACCGCTCCGCGCTGGCCCGCACGGTGGCCGACCTGCTGGACCGGCGCCACACCACCGGCCTGGCCATGGGCGTGGTGATGGAGCGCTACGGGGTGGCCCCGCACACCGCGCTCATGCTGCTCGCCGGAGTGGCCCAGCGGCTGGACACCGACCTCGCCGCGGTGGCCCGCCGGCTGACCGGGCGCGAGCGGCCGGACGCCCGTACGGTGGCGGAGCCGGACTGACCCGCGCCGGCGGTTTGCCGGTCGCGCTGCGGGGCAGCCGCCAGGCGTCCGGAGTGGGCCACGCGGGGACGACACGACCCCCCGAGGTGCGGCCGGGCCCGTCGTGCGGACAATCGACAGGCGGGGGCCGAACCCTAGGAGGCGGCGATGACCGTCCCGTACCGCCGCTATGCGGTGACCGTACCGATCGCGACCGGAGGACACGCGCCACCGGCCGTGGTCGTCGTCCACCCCACGGATGCCCTGGGCCCGGGCGGAAGGCCGGTGTGGGCCAGCGCCGACGGCGACCTCCGGGTGGAGATCGCCGGCCGGATCGCCACCGTCCTGACCGCCCCCGCCGGAAGCTCCCGGCACCCCTGCCTGGACGCCGTGCCACTGCCCTAGTCACGGCTCTCCCGCGACCTGCCGGGGGCGTGCACCGAACGGCGCACGCCCCCGGCAGTGTCAGCGGGCGGCCGCCGCCATGGTCTCGCGCACCGTCACCAGGCACGGATCGCAGTAGCGGTCGGGCACGCCGGCCGGCCCGTCCAGGCCGTTCGGCACCACCCGGCGGGACAGCTCCAGCAGCTGCCCGCAGAGCGCCGTCGACGCGTCGTCCTTCGACACCACGTGCCACACCAGACCCGACGGTTCCACCGCCGGATCGGACTCGGCCCACATCTCGTACACGACTGCCTCCCGGAGCAGGGGATCGGGCTTCCCATGCAATCCCGGGCCGCGCCGGTCGGCCACCGGTGGCACCCAGTGGGACGGTTCTGCGGCAACCGGGGCGGTTACCTCGGCGCGCGCGGGGCAGGCGCGCGGTCGAGGCCGGGAAGGGCCCGGCCGCACCCAGCAGGGAGGCACCGGATGAGCATGGTCAAGCAGTCCGTCGACGTCGACGTGCCGCTGCACGCCGCGTACAACCAGTGGACGCTGTTCGAGGAGTTCCCCCGGTTCATGGAGGGGGTCGACTCCGTGACCCAGCTGGACGACCGTCACAACCACTGGCAGACCAGCATCGGCGGGGTCACCCGCGAGTTCGACACCGAGATCGTCGACCAGCTGCCGGACGAGCGGATCGCCTGGCGGACCGTCGACGGCGGGGTGGACCAGAAGGGCGTCGTCAGCTTCCAGCGCATCGACGACGCGCACACCCGGGTCAACCTGGCCATCGACTTCCGGCCCGAGGGCATGGCCGAGAAGGCCGGCTCCGCCCTGGGCATGGTCGACCGGCGGGTCAAGGGCGACCTGCGGAGGTTCAAGGACTTCATCGAGGAGCGGGGGCGTGAGGAGGGAGGCTGGCGGGGCCGCATCACTCCCGGCTGAGCCCGGGCGCGGTCCGCACGGCAGCGGCCCCGGGTCCCCCGAACGGGGGGCCCGGGGCCTCCGGCGTGGCCGTCGCGGCCTCGGCCGGTTCGGTGGACGTCGCCCTCGGCGTCCTGCTCGCCGGTGGCGCCCTCCGCCTCCTCCGGGACCAGCCCGGGCCACCCGGTGCGGTCCGACGCGGTGCCCTCGCGGTCCTCGAAGCCCGACGCCGGCCCCTCCGCGCGTCTGCCTGGCGATGCCGTCCCGGACCGGCCCGCTTGCCCGGGCGTCCGCCGGGTAGGCGCCGGGCGTGGACCACGACGAACCCCCGGCGGACGGCGGACCCGGCGCGCACGACGCGCGGGAGTACGACCTCTGCGACCACTGCGGCTCGGTCGTCCCGGGCGAGGACCTGCTCGGCGCGCTCGTCCCGGACTCCTCCGCCGTCCATGCCATCGACCCCGGCCTCGACGGCAGGCGGGTGGTCACCGCCTGCTCGGCCGAGCACCTGGCCGCGTTGGTCGACGTCTACCGCCACCGGCCGTTCGTCGACGAGGAGCAGTGGGCGGCCAAGGTCTGCCGCACGCTCGCCGACTACGACGAGCCGGTGCCGCTCAGCCTGGTCGCCGCGCTCAGCGGCCTGTCCGAGGACCAGGCGCAGCGCGGGGTGGACTGGCACAACGAGCGTGCCCGCGAATGGCGCAGCCGCTACGGCCACCCCGGCGCGGACGACTGACGGCGGGGCAGGACCCGGCCCGGCCGGTGCCCGGGTGCCGGGGCCGCGTCACGGCGCCGCGCGGTCGGCGGCGGGCGGCTCGGAGCCGCCCCCCTCCTCGACCTGCGCCGGGGCGTCCGACACCGTCGGGCGCTGCTCCTGCTCCGCGCCCTCGCGCCGTGGTCCGGAATCCCGGGCCGGAGCCCCCTCCGGCCGCCCGGCCGCCTGGTTCACGCTGACGGCCCACGAGCGTCGTCTGGCACTCACCCCTGCTCCCTTCGGTCCGCGCCGGGCGCCGTGCCCGCCGGTGGCCTGCGGCTACCCGGCGCCGGGGCCGCCCACACCCGCACCCCGCCGCGATCCGCCCGTCCGGCGCGCATACCGGGCGCCGTTCCGGGTACCCGCCCGCGCCGGGGGCCGCCGAGCCCTGCCCACCGCCTCCCGCACCGGGAGCCGGCCGACCAGGAGGAGAACGGACCATGACCCGCGACAGCAAGGCCCTGGCCATCGTCACCAACTACGGCGTGGAGCAGGACGAACTCCTCGTCCCGCTGCGCCACCTGCGCGACGACGGCGTCCAGGTCGACATCGCCGCCGTCGAACAGGACGACATCCGCACCCTGGTGGGGGACAAGGACCCCGGCGAGACGGTCCGCCCCACCCACACCCTCGGCGAGGTGGACGCCGCCGACTACGACCTGCTGCTGATCCCCGGCGGCACGATCAACGCCGACACCCTCCGGCTCCAGGACGAGGCCGTCGAGCTGGTGCGCGCCTTCAGCGGCACCGGCCGCCCGATCGCCGCCATCTGCCACGGCACCTGGCTGCTCGCCGAGGCGGGCGTCGCCGACGGCAAGCGGCTGACCTCCTACCCGTCGCTGCGCACCGATCTCACCAACGCGGGCGCCGCCTGGACGGACGAGCCGCTGGTGGAGGACGACAGCGGCGGCTGGCCCCTGGTCACCTCCCGCAACCCGGGCGACCTCGAAGCGTTCATCCGGGGCATCGACGCCGCGCTGCGCCGCGCCGTCCCGGCGGGCGGCCGGGCCGGGTAGCGCCGCCGGGGCGGGGCCTCCCGTCGCGTGGGCGCGGGCGAGGCGGTGCACGGTGAGTTCGCCGTCACGGGCCTCGATGACGGGCCGTGCGCAGCTGCTCACCCCCAGATCGCCTGGGGCCGCACCGCGCCCCCGGCGGGGGGGGGGGGGGCCCCGGGGTGCCCCCCCCCCGGGCCCGGGGGGGTTCACCCCCGGCCCGCCCGCGGGCGGGGGGGGGGGGGTGTGGCGGCGGGCCGCCGGGGCCGCGGTGGCGGGCCGGGCGCCGCCCCCCCCCCCCCCGCCGCCGGGGGCCCCCCCCGCCCCGGCCGGGGCGCGGTGCGGCCCCAGGTGTACCGCCGCGCGATCGCCGGGGCGGAAGCACCCGTTCGCCGCAGGCGGACGGGATCGTGTGATCGTCCGTCCGGCCTGCGGCGAAGGGCGGGGTGCCGGATCAGTCCGGCGGTTCCTGCGGCGCGGCCTCGCCCGGCGGCCGGTCGGGGGCGGGTTCCCCTTCCTCCTGCTCCGCCGGCTCGGTCCGCGCGTACTCCGGACCGTCGGCCGATCCCTTGCGCTCCTCGTGCTCCGGCGGCGGACCGCCCTCGCCGGTCATCCGGGACTCGGGCGTCTCGGTCCGTACGGGCGGGTCCCGGGGTTCACGGGTGCGGTGCTCCGGGTCGGTCATGGCCAGCCACCTCCGTCGGTCTGCGCTGCGTCGTCGCGGTGCCGTGACCGGCGTCAGTCCTTGGCCGCGTCCTTGAGCTTCTCCGCGGCCTGCTTGACGTCGCTCTTCATCTGGGTGCCACGGCCCTTGGCCTCCATCGTCCGGTCACCGGTGGCCCGGCCGGCAGCCTCCTTGGCCTTGCCGCGGGCCTTCTCGGCCATGTTCCGCACCTTGTCGTCGGTCGCCATGGTGTTCGCCTCCGTTCGACACGGGCGGGCCGGTGCCCGCCCGTGGCGCGTGTGCCCCGGACCGGCCGCTTCATGCGTCGCCCGGTGCGACGGCGCCGCTCAGCAGGCCGGCGGGCGCCCGCCCCGGCCGTCGTGCCGGTGCAGGTGCAGGTGGATCACCGGAAGCAGCAGCCAGCACGCGGCGTACCAGGCCATCACCGCGCCCGCGATCCAGGCGGCCGCCGCGCTGCCGGTGGCCACCCGCAGCAGCAGGAGCAGCGCCGAGCCGATGGTGAGCGCCAGCAGCACCAGCCCGATCGCGACCAGCCGCCCGGCGGCGACGACCAGCTGCGGCTTGAGCCGGCGGCCGGCGAAGAGCCGGTGGTAGGAGACCGGTGCGGCGAGCGAGCCGGTGGCCAGCGCCCCGAGGACCACGGTGACGACGTACAGGCCCCGGTCGAAGTCGCCCAGCTGGGCGAAGCGCGGCATGAAGACCACGCTCAGCAGGAAGCCGAACAGCACCTGCGAGCCGGTCTGCGCGACCCGGACCTCCTGGAGCAGATCGCCCCAGCGGCGGTCCGCCCGTTCCTCCGGGGTCTCGTCCCGTCCGCTCCGGGCCGGGGAGGTGTCGTCGCGGCCCGTCGTCCCCGCTGCCATCCGGCCCACCTCCGTCCCGTCCGCAGCCCCCTTTCCGCCGTCCCGGACCGGATCGTCCCGCCGGCGGGGCCCGCAGGTACGTGTAGCCGGGCCGGGGCAGGGCAAACGCGGGCTGTGGACGAGACGACGACCCGGACACCGCCGTGCCCCGTCGCGGCGCAGGCGGTCTCCACCGTCCGCGCGACGCACGGCGCCGCGCGGCATCATGGTCTGGACGGTACGAGGCCGTTCCGACCGGACCGGGAGCCAGCCATGCAGCACTCCGCCGGGGGCACGGGGGACGCGGGGGACGGTGCGGCGGGCCGGGAGGACGAGCCGCCCGACGCCTACCGGCCGGGCGAGCTGCGGGTCGCGGTACGCCGCGCCGGACCGGTGCGGATCGTCGCCGTCGGGGGAGAACTGGACCACGACTCGGCCGACGGGCTGCGCGCCGCCCTGGCCGGACCGGGGGAGGAGGGGCTCGCGCGGATCCTGGTCGACCTCGCCGATCTGCGCTTCTGCGACTCCACCGGCCTGAACGTCCTGCTGCGGGCCCGGCAGGAGGCCGAGCCGACCGGCGTCCGGCTGGAGGTCGCCGGGCCGCGCCCCGCCGTCGCGCGCCTGCTCGCCGTCACCGGCGCGGACACCGTGCTGCGGATCCATCCCAGCGTCGCCGTCGCCCTGGCGGCGGACCGGCCGCCACCGGACGGGCCGGGGCCGGACGGGGGCCCGGCCGTCACCGGCGAAGCCTGAGGTGCGGTGATGGCCGGCCCCGGCGCCGCCCCGGCGCCCGAGCCCGACCGGGACCGGACCCGGCGGCTCGCGCTGAGCGGAGCACAGGGCGCGGTGCAGCGGTCGCGCGACTTCAGCCGCCAGGCGCTGCTGGACTGGCACTGGCTGGCCGTGGACGGCGGACACTGGCCCGACGACGAGCAGGTGGCCGTCTTCGAGGACGTCCTGCTGATGGTCTCCGAACTCGTCACCAACGCCTGCCTGCACGCCCCCGGCGGCCCGCGCGAGCTGCGGCTGAGCTGGGACACCCGGAGGCTGCGGGTCGAGGTCAGCGACGCCAGCCCGCAGCCGCCGCGGCTGCGCCCGTTCGCCGACCCCGGGCGGCCCGGCGGGCACGGGCTGCGCGTGGTGGACCGGCTCGCCCGCGCCTGGGGCTCGCGGCCCGAGGGAGCGGGCAAGTCGGTCTGGCTGGAGGTGCCCTCGCCGCTGAACCACCGCGGACCTGGTCCGACCTGCGCGGACCGGCGGCTTCGACACTCAACCCCCGCTCCCGGAACGGGTTTTGGGCAGGGTGGG
>NZ_JBEOWI010000021.1:0-126477 GCF_040296005.1 Kitasatospora sp. NPDC002551
CTCCAGGCCGCGGCCGACGTCGGCGAGCGCGCGCGAGTTGACCACCGCGGCGCGCAGCTTGGCGAGCGTTCCCCGGCCCCGCCGCCGCACCCACCGCCCGCCGGTACCCGGTGGAGCTACTCGTAGCGGTGGAGCAGCGCCTCCCGCTCGTTCCGCTCGATCGCCTCGATGGTCAGCGCCGGGTCCGCCAGGTGCGAGAGGGTGACCTCGGCGGAACTCGGCTGGGCGTCCGCGGCGAGCCAGTTCTCCGGCTTCCACGCCGAGCCGCGCAGGAACGCCTTCGGGCAGTGCGCGTAGACCTCCTCGACCGCCACCACGATGGCGCTGCGCGGCGGCTTGCCGACCGCCGTCAGCTGCTCCAGCAGCCGCGGGTCGGTGGACACGCAGGCCCGCCCGTTGACCCGCAGCGTGGTGTCCCGGCCCGGCACCACGAAGAGCAGCCCGACCCGGCCGGTCTCGACGACGTTGTGCAGGGTGTCCAGCCGCTTGTTCCCGGTCGCGTCCGGGATCGCCAGGGTGAACTCGTCGAGCACCGACACCAGTCCGGGCGGCCCGCCGCGCGGCGACACGTCGCAGCGCCCGGCGGCGTCCGCGCTGGCCACCAGGACCAGCGAGGAGCAGCCGATCAACTGCCGGGCGACGTCGTGGACGCGGTCCACCTGCTTGCGGCGCGCGTGCTCGCCCGGCTGCTCGTAGACGTCCCGCAGCCGCGCGGTGTCGCGCACGGCGTCCGCGCTGAGGGCGGCGAAGAGGCCGGACGGGCCCTGCGGCCCGGGAGTTGACGGAACGGCGGTCCCCGGTGTGCTGGTCATACCGGTAAACGTAACGGAGGCCTCCGCGGCCGGACCGGGCAGGGGCGCCGGGCCCCGGGCGCCGGGCCCCGGACGCCGGCCGGACGGCCCGGGCCGTCAGACCGTGAGCGGAACGGGGTGCACCTCGTCCGCGGGGTGCCCGCTGCGCTCGTGGACCCGCTGCACGGCCTCCTTCGAGGGCGCCTCGGAGAGGCAGTAGACGACGCCCGCCTCCGGATCGGCCCACGCCTGCTCGAACCGCACGCCCTCGTCGGCCTGGATGTCCAGGTCGGCCTGGTGCGCCATGCGCAGCTGCTCCTCGGTGATGCCGGCCATCCCGTGGTGGACGTCCATGAACTTGGCCATCGCCCTCGCACCTCCTGGGGCCGGGGCCCGCGCCCGGCCCGAACCCGCCCCTCCCACCAGCTTGCGCCCCCGCGCACCGGCGCGCATTCCCGCCGCCGCCGTGAAACAGCCCACAGCCGGGGCCTCTCCCGGCGCCCGCCCGGCCGTGGCAGAATGACCGCAGCAGTAGCAGTGACGTTCAGCGCACTCCGGGGTCGGTGAAAATCCGAACCGGCGGTTACAGTCCGCGACCCGTCCGCAGCCAGCGGCCGGTTGACCAGGTGAAATTCCTGGACCGACGGTTAAAGTCCGGATGGGAGGCGTGCGCGGCGGACGAGTGAGCAAGGCCCGTGGTCCCCCGGTGGACCGCGGAGGTGTGGACGGCGACGGTCGAGGGATCCCCTTCTCCGGCGTCCGGTGCGGCAGCGGCCCGGCGACGGGCCCCGGTGCCGTCCGGCGAGCCGTGCAGCCCTGCGCCCGTCCGTGTCATCTCCCGTGCCACACCCCGGAGTCCGCGCCCCAAGCGCGAGGAGAACCCGGGTGTTCACCGGCATCATCGAAGAGCTCGGCGAGGTCGTGTCGATCGAGGAGATCGGCGACTCCTCGCGGATCCGCCTGCGCGGCCCGGTCGTCTGTGAGGGCGCGCGCCACGGCGATTCCATCGCGGTCAACGGCGTCTGCCTGACCGTCGTCGACACCCCCGACCAACTGGCGGCCGGCACCGGCGAGTTCAGCGCCGACGTGATGGCCGAGACGCTGCACCGTTCCAGCCTGGGCGAGCTGAAGCCCGGCTCGCCGGTCAACCTGGAGCGCGCCATGGCGCTCGGCGCCCGGCTCGGCGGACACCTGGTGCAGGGTCATGTCGACGCCACCGGGCGGCTGTTGAGCCGCGAGCCGGGGGAGCGCGACGCCGCTGGCGAACTCCGCTGGGAGGTGCTGCGCTTCTCGCTGCCGGAGTCCATCACCCGCTACCTGGTGGAGAAGGGCTCGATCACCGTCGACGGCGTCAGCCTCACCGTGGTCGAGGCCGCCCGCGACAGCTTCACCGTCAGCCTCATCCCGGCCACCCTCGCGCTGACCACGCTCGGCACCAGGGCCGTCGGCGAGAGCGTCAACCTGGAGGTGGACGTCCTCGCCAAGTACGTGGAGCGGCTGCTGGAGTCCCGCACCCTGCCCCAGGCGGCCCCGACCGACCCGGCGACCGGCGGGGAGGAGCGGTGAACTGGCTCAACGGTGACGCCTTCACGGTGTTCGGCCAGCACGTGAAGTGGGCCGACATGATCGGCAACCTGTTCGGCATGGCCGGACTCGCCCTCGGCTGGCGCCGGTCGGTCTGGAGCTGGCCGGTCCAACTGGCCTCCGGCGCCGTCCTGATCACCGCCTACCTGGCCGGCGACGTGCCCGGCATGGTCGGCAAGCAGCTGATCGTCATCGCCGCCGCCGCCTGGGGCTGGACGCAGTGGCGGCGCGGCCGGCAGAGCGCCGGCGAGGTCGCCGTCCGGTTCGCCACCTGGCGCGAACGCGCCGCGCTCGCCGCCGGCACGGCCGCCTGCACCGCCCTGGTGGCCTGGGCCTTCCTGACGATCCCCGCGCTCGGCTCGTGGAGCCCGTGGGCGGACGCCTACATCTTCGTCGGCACCCTCGCCGCCATGGTCGCCCAGGCCCGCGGCTGGGTGGAGTTCTGGTTCGCCTGGATCGCCGTCGACCTGGTCGGCGTGCCGCTCGCCTTCAACTCCGGCTACACCTTCTCCGGCCTCACCTACTCCGTCTACTTCGTCCTGGTCCTGCTCGGGCTGCGCTCGTGGTGGCTCAGCAGCCGAGCGCCGCGCCCCGTGTCCACCACCGTCCCGCAGGGAGCAACGGCATGACCGACAACCCGTCCGGCGAACTCGTCCTCGACCCGGTCGAGCGGGCGATCGCCGACATCGCGCTCGGCCGCGCGGTGATCGTCGTCGACGACGAGGACCGCGAGAACGAGGGCGACATCGTCTTCGCGGCCTCCGCCGCCACCGCCGAGCTGATGGCCTTCACCATCCGCTACAGCTCCGGCGTGATCTGCGCCCCGATGACCGGCGCCGAACTGGACCGGCTCAGGCTCCCCCCGATGACCCAGGTCAACGAGGACCGCAAGGGCACCGCCTACACCGTCTCGGTGGACGCCCGCGAAGGGGTCGACACCGGCATCTCGGCCGCCGACCGGGCCCGCACGGTGCGCCTGCTCGCCTCGCCCGGCACCGGGCCCGGCGACCTCGCCCGCCCCGGCCACGTCTTCCCGCTGCGCGCCGTCGAGGGCGGCGTGCTGGTGCGCCCCGGCCACACCGAGGCCGCCGTCGACCTGGCCCGGCTGGCCGGACTGCCGCCGGCCGGCGCGATCGCCGAGGTGGTCAACGACGACGGCACCATGGCCCGGCTGCCCGAGCTGGTCGCCTTCGCCCGCGCGCACAACCTGGCGATCATCTCCATCGAGGACCTCATCGCCTACCGCCGCCGCACCGAGCTGCACGTCGACCGGGCCGCCGTCACCGCGCTGCCCACCGCCTTCGGCGAGTTCACCGCCGTCGGCTACCGGGGCACCCTCGACGGCGTCGAGCACATCGCCCTGGTCGCCGGCGGCCTGGACGCCGAGGGCCGGCTGCCGGACGGCGAGGACGTCCTGGTCCGGGTCCACTCCGAGTGCCTGACCGGCGACGTGCTCGGCTCGCTGCGCTGCGACTGCGGCCCGCAGCTCCAGGCCTCGCTGCGCCGGGTCGCCGAGGCCGGCCGGGGCGTGGTGCTCTACCTGCGCGGCCACGAGGGCCGGGGCATCGGCCTGGCGCACAAGCTGCGCGCCTACGAGCTGCAGGAGCAGGGCCGCGACACCGTCGACGCCAACCTCGACCTGGGCCTGCCCGCCGACGCCCGCGACTACAGCATCGGCGCCCAGATGCTCTGCGACCTCGGGGTCCGCTCGCTGACCCTGCTGACCAACAACCCGCAGAAGCTCACCGCGCTCACCGAGCACGGCCTCAAGGTCAAGGGCCGCGAGGCGGTCGAGATCCCGGCCGGTGAGCACAACGCGCGCTACCTGCGGACCAAGCGCGACCGGATGGGCCACGACCTGCCCGGCCTCGACGCCTGAGCCCCCCCTTCCCGCGTCCCGAACCTCCCGCATTCGAACCTCCCGCAGCCCGAACCACCGAAAGGCACCCGCACATGAGCGGCCACGGAGCCCCCGAGCTCACCATCGACAACGCCGCCGGCCTCAAGGTCGCCGTGATCGCCGCCCAGTGGCACGAGCAGGTGATGAACGGCCTCCTCGACGGCGCCCACCGCGCCCTCAAGGAGCTGGGCGTCGCCGAGCCGACCGTCCTGCGCGTCCCCGGCACCTTCGAGCTGCCGGTCGCCGCCAAGCGCCTCGCCGAGCGCGGCTTCGACGCCGTGATCGCCCTCGGCGTGGTGATCCGCGGCGGCACCCCGCACTTCGACTACGTCTGCCAGGCCGCCACCGCCGGCCTCACCCAGGTCGCCGTGGACACCGGCGTCCCGGTCGGCTTCGGCGTGCTGACCTGCGACGACGAGCAGCAGGCGCTGGACCGCGCGGGCCTGCCGGGCTCCGCCGAGGACAAGGGCCACGAGGCGGTCACCGCGGCCGTCGCCACCGCCGTCGCGCTGCGCGCGCTCTGAAACCCCGGCCGACGGGCCGCCCTCCGGACCGTGGACGTCCACCGGACCGTCCACGGTCCGGAACCGTTTACCGCCTGTCAGCCCGCACGCCGTAAGGTGAGAGCCATCATGGCTTCGAAGACATTCGAGGAGCTCTTCACCGAGCTCCAGCAGAAGGCCGCCACCGGCGACCCCTCGTCCTCCCGTACCGCGCAGCTCGTCCAGCAGGGCGTCCATGCGATCGGCAAGAAGGTCGTCGAGGAGGCCGCCGAGGTCTGGATGGCCGCCGAGTTCCAGTCGGACGAGCAGACCGCCGAGGAGATCTCCCAGCTCCTCTACCACCTTCAGGTGATGATGGTCGCCCGCGGGCTGACGCTCGACGACGTCTACAAGTACCTCTAGGCCCAGGCCCGGAAACCCCCACACCCACACCGAACAGGTAAGGAACTGACCTCCATGCTGCGCATCGCCGTCCCCAACAAGGGTTCGCTCTCGGGTCCTGCGGCGGAGATGCTCCATGAGGCCGGCTACCGGCAGCGCAAGGACGCCAAGGAGCTGGTCCTGGTCGACCCGGACAACCAGGTCGAGTTCTTCTTCCTGCGCCCGCGCGACATCGCCGTGTACGTCGGCTCCGGCCGCCTCGACGTCGGCATCACCGGCCGCGACCTGCTGCTGGACTCGCACTCCAACGCCGAGGAGGTGCTCGCGCTCGGCTTCGCCGGCTCGACCTTCCGCTTCGCCCGCCCGGTCGGCGTGGACGTCGAGGACGTCAAGGGCCTGGAGGGCCTGCGGATCGCCACCTCCTACACCGGCCTGGTCGAGCAGCACCTGGCCGACCACGGCGTGAAGGCCACCGTCACCAAGCTGGACGGCGCGGTGGAGACCGCGGTGCAGCTGGGCGTCGCCGACGTGATCGCCGACGTCGTGGAGACCGGCACCAGCCTGCGCAACGCCGGCCTGGAGGTGTTCGGCGAGCCGATCCTCATCTCCGACGCCGTGGTGATCCGCCCCAAGGGCGCCGGCGAGGACGCGGGCGTCGACCAGTTCCTGCGCCGTCTGCAAGGCGTGCTGGTGGCCCGCCGCTACGTGCTGATGGACTACGACATCCGCGCCGAGAGCGTCGGCGCCGCCGTCGCGCTGACCCCCGGCCTGGAGTCGCCGACCGTCTCCCCGCTGCACACCGCGGGCTGGGTGGCGGTCCGCTCCATGGTGCTCCGCAAGGAGGCCCAGCGGATCATGGACGACCTGTGGAGCATCGGCGCCCGGGCCATCCTGGTGACCAACATCCACGCCTGCCGCCTCTGACCGGCTCGCGGGCATAAGGACCGGTTGAATGGGGTGGGCCGCCGTCCGGCGCCCCACCCCTTCCCGTACCACTCGAACCAGCACCCCCGGAGCCCCCTCGTGTCCACCCCCGCCGAGTTCCCCGTCACCTGGGCCCCGCGCCGCACCCGCGCCGTGCTGCTGCCGGTCTGCGTGCTGCTGGTGGTGCTGTTCGCCGTCATGGCGGTCGCCCTCCCGGCGAACTGGCAGCTCAACGACCGGATCATGATGGCGGCCAGCGGCGTGCTGTTCGCCGCCGTCGGCCTGATGCTGGCCCGGCCCCGGGTCAGCGCCGACGCCGAGGGCGTGACCGTGGTCAACTTCGTCCGCAGCCGCCGGCTGGCCTGGGCGGAGATCATCGGCGTGAACTTCCGCCAGGGCGACCCGTGGGCCACCCTCGACCTGGCCGACGGCACCTCGCTGGCCGCCGTCGGCATCCAGTCCGGGGTGGGAAAGGCCCAGGCCATCGCCGACGCCCGCGCCCTGCGCGACCTGGTCGTGCACCACGGCGGCTGACCCGCCGGGCGCGTCCGAACGGGGATCCTACATCCGCACGGGTATGGTCTACGCTGGTAAAAGCGGGGCAAAGGCATTGCCCTGCCCGGAATCTGGCCGAAAACGACCTGAGGAGTGACACTCCCCGTCCATGGACGATCCGTCCGGTAGTACCTGCGCCGCCCACCTTTCGACCACCGGAAGGCAGGCGGCACTGTGATCACCGCCTGGCTGCTGCTCCTCGCGGCCCTGCTGCTCATCCTCGCCAACGGCCTCTTCGTGGCCGCCGAGTTCGCCTTCGTGACCGTGGAGCGCGGCGCCGTCGAGCGCGCCGCCGAAGCCGGGGACGCCAAGTCCGGCCGGGTCTCCCGGGCCCTGCGACACCTCTCCTTCGAGCTCTCCGGCGCCCAGCTCGGCATCACCGTCACCTCGCTGGTGGTCGGCATGCTCGCCGAGCCCGCCCTGTCGACCCTGCTGCAGCCGGTGTTCACCGGCCTCGGCCTGCCGGCCGGCGCCTCGCGCGGCGCCGCCGTGGTCATCGGCATGCTGCTCGCCACCGTCGTCCAGATGGTGATCGGCGAGCTCGTCCCGAAGAACTGGGCGATCTCCCGCCCGCTCCAGGTGGCCCGCGCGGTCGCCGCCCCGCACATGGCGTTCTCCCGGGCCTGCCGCCCGCTGATCCGGGTCCTGAACGGCTCGGCCGACCGCACTGTGCGCGCCTTCGGCATCGAGCCGCAGGAGGAGCTGGGCCACGCCCGCACCCCCGCCGAGCTGGTCTCGCTCGCCCGGCACTCCGCCAAGGCGGGTGCCATAGACGAGGAGTCGGCCACCCTGTTCGTGCGGACCCTCGGCCTCGGCGACCTCACCGCCGAGTCCGTGATGACCCCGCGCGTGGACGTCTCCGCCCTCCAGCGCGACGCCAGCGCCGCCGACGTGCTCAACCTCACCCGGGCCACCGGCCTGTCCCGCTTCCCGGTCTACGCCGACAGCCTGGACGAGGTCACCGGCACCGTCACGCTCAAGGACGCGCTGGCCGTCCCCGCCGAGCGGCGCGCCGCCGTCCGGGTCGGCGACCTCGCCGTCCCGCCGCTGCTGGTGCCCGAGACGCTGCCCGCCGAGCGGCTGCTCGACCAGCTGCGCCGCCTCCAGCCGATGGCCATCGTGGTCGACGAGTACGGCGGCACCGCCGGCGTGGTCACCGTCGAGGACATCGTCGAGGAGATCGTCGGCGAGGTGCAGGACGAGCACGACCCCGCCGACACGCCCGAGCTGCTGCCGCTGCCGCCGGCCGACGGCCTGCCCGTCTGGGCGGCCGACGGCCGCGCCCGGCTCGACCAGCTGGAGGCCATCGGCCTGCACGCCCCGGAGGGCCCGTACGAGACGCTGGCCGGCCTGGTCGCCGACCTGCTCGGCAAGCTCCCGGACCCCGGTGAGCAGGCCGAGCTGCCCGGCTGGCGGTTCACCGTCGAGGCCGTGGACCGGCACCGGACCAGCCGGGTCCGGGTGGAACGGACCGCCGAACACCACCACTTCTTCGGCACCGACGAGGACGGCACCCGATGACCGCGCTCCAACTGGCCGTCGCCCTCCTGCTGCTGCTCGGCAACGCCTTCTTCGTCGGCGCCGAGTTCGCCGTCGTGTCGGTGCGCCGCAGCCAGATCGAACCGCTCGCCGAGGCCGGCAACAAGCGCGCCCGCACCGTGCTGCACGCGCTGTCCAACGTCTCCGCGATGCTCGCCGCCGCCCAGCTCGGCATCACCGTCTGCTCGCTGGGCCTGGGCGCGCTCGCCGAGCCGACCATCGCCCACCTGCTGGAGGGCCCGTTCCACGCGCTGGGCATCCCCGCCGGCCTCCAGCACCCGCTGGCGTACGGCATCTCGCTGGCCGTCGTGGTCTACCTGCACATGGTGATGGGCGAGATGGTGCCGAAGAACATGGCGCTGGCCGGTCCCGAGAAGGCCGCGCTCTGGCTCGGCCCGCCGCTGGACCGCCTGGCCCGCTGGCTGGCCCCGGTGATCTCCTTCCTCAACACCTTCGCCAACGGCGTGCTCAAGCTGTTCAAGGTGGAGGCGAAGGACGAAGTGGAGTCGGTGTTCACCACCGAGCAGCTGATCTACCTGCTCGCCGACTCCGGGGACGCCGGTCTGCTGGAGAAGGACCGCCAGGAGCGCCTGGAGGACGCCCTGGAGCTGGGCCGCCGCCCGCTCACCGACGTCCTGCTCACCCCCGAGCAGCTGGTCACCGTGGACACCAAGGTGACCGCCGCCCAGATCGAGCAGCTGGCGCTGCGCACCGGCTTCTCGCGCTTCCCGGTCACCGACGGCGACCCGGCCGGCCACGGCTACCTCGGGTACCTGCACCTCAAGGACATCCTGGACGTCGAGGACCCGACGGTCCCCGTCCCGGCCCGCCTGTGGCGGCCGATCACCGTGCTGCGCGGCACCCTGCCGCTGGACGACGCGCTGGGCGCGATGCGCCGGGCCGCCTGCCACCTCGCGGCCGTCCTCGACCAGGACGGGCGCACGCTCGGCGTGGTGATGCTGGAGGACGTGCTGGAGGAGCTGGTCGGCGAGGTGCACGACCCGGACCACCGTTCGGCCGCCTGAGTTCCCGAGGCCGCTTCGCTCTGGGCGATTCCGCTCTGAGCGTGCTGCCGTTCCCATGCCGGCCACCCGCGTGCAGGGTGGTCGGCATGAGACTTCTCCTGCTGGGTGGTACGGAGTTCGTGGGGCGGGCCGTCGCGGAGGCGGCGCTGGAGCGGGGCTGGGAGGTGACGGTCTTCCACCGGGGGACGCACGCCGCGCCGCCCGGGACGCGGGTCCTGCACGGGGACCGCACGGCCGGGAGCGGGCTCGCCGCCCTCGCCGAGGGGGAGTGGGACGCGGTGGTGGACACCTGGTCGGCCGCCCCGTCGGTGGTGCGCGAAAGCGCCCGCCTGCTGGCCGGCCGGGTGGGCCGCTACGCGTACGTCTCCAGCCGCTCGGTGTACGCCTACCCGACGCCGGCCGGGGCCGACGAGAGCGCCCCGGTGGTGGAGGGCTCGCCGGACGCCGGCGAGGTGCCCTACCCCGAGGCCAAGCGCGGCGGCGAGCTGGCGGTGCTGGACGCCTTCGGCGACCGGGCGCTGCTGGTCCGCGCCGGCCTGATCGTCGGACCGTACGAGAACATCGGCCGGCTGCCCTGGTGGCTGAACCGGATCGCCCGCGGCGGCCCGGTGCTCGCCCCCGGTCCGCGCGACCTCGGCCTGCAGTTCATCGACGTCCGCGACCTCGCCGAGTGGACCCTGGACGCCCTCGCGGCCGGCCTCGGTGGCCCCTACGACCTGGTAGGCCCGCGCGGGCACAGCACCATGGGCGAGCTGCTGGAGGCCTGCGTGGCGGCCACCGGCGCCGATGCCGAACTGCGCTGGACGCCCCCGGAGGCGATCGCCGCCGCCGGGATCGAGGCGTGGAGCCAGCTGCCGTTCTGGATCCCGCCGGGCGAGCTCTACGACACCATGCACGGCGCGGACCCGGGCAAGGCGCTGGCCGCCGGGCTGCGCTGCCGGCCGGCGGCGCGGACGGTCGCCGACACCTGGGCGTGGCTGCGGTCGATCGGCGGCGTCGCCCCGCAGCGCCCGGACCGGCCGACCGTCGGGCTGGACCCGGAGCTGGAGGCCAAGGCGCTGGCCGGCTGAGGGCCCGGAGCCCGGGGCGTTCCGTCCCCGGGCTCAGCCCCGGCCGTCGATCAGCTCGCCGTAGGCCTGCAGCAGGTCCGGCAGCCGCAGCGTGGCGAGGTCCTCCCGGCCGGGCGGCTCGCGCAGCAGGGTCAGCCGCAGGTCCCGGTAGGCGCAGGACTTCTCGTACAGGGTGCGGATGAACCGGCCGTTGCCGAGGTCGTCGATCCAGCCCTCGCGGACCACGTGGGTGCAGATCGAGGCCAGCTCCTCGGCGGCGTCCTCGTCCCAGCCGTCGCCGTCCTGGCCGGCGAGCGCGGCGCCGATCGCGGTGAGCTCGCCGGGGCGGTAGCTGGGGAAGTCGACCCGGGTGGTGAAGCGGGAGTTGAGGCCGGGGTTGGCGGCCAGCAGCCGGTTCATGCCCTCGGGGTAGCCGGCCAGGATCACCACCAGCCGGTCCCGGTTGTCCTCGGCACGCTTGAGCAGCACCTGGAGCGCCTCGTCGCCGTACGCGTCGCCCTTGCTGTAGCCGGAGTTGGAGAGGCTGTAGGCCTCGTCGATGAACAGCACGCCGTCCAGCGCGGAGTCGATCAGCTCGTTCGCCTTGACCGCCGTCTGGCCGAGGAACTCGCCGACCAGGTCGGCCCGTTGGGCCTCCACCAGATGGTCGCCGGAGAGCAGGCCGAGGGCGTGGAAGACCCGGCCGAGGATCCGGGCGACGGTGGTCTTGCCGGTGCCGGAGGGGCCGGAGAAGACGAAGTGACGCTTGGGCGGCTGGACCGGCAGGCCCTGTTCGGCGCGCAGCCGGGCCATCCGCAGCTGCGCGGAGAGCGCCCGGACCTGGCGCTTCACCGGCTCCAGGCCGACCATCCGGGAGAGTTCGGCCAGCGCCGCGTCCAACTGGGCCTGGTCGCCCTCACGTTCGAGCGTCGGCGAGGCGTTGGCGAGGCGGGGGAGGGTGGCCTCGCCGCGGGCCGGCGCGGGCGCGACCGGGGAGGCGGCGGCGGGCTGCGGCGCGGTGGAGCCGGAGCGTCCGCCGGCGGCCAGCGGGGGCGGTGCGCCGCCGCCGGACCGGGTGTCGGTGCCCGCGCCCGGTCCGGCGGCGGTCGGCACGACGGGGGAGCCCTCGTCGTCCGGCTCGGCTTCCAGGACCTCCGGCAGGTCCGGTATGTCGAGGACGTCCGGCGCCTCCGGCCCGTCCACGAGGGGTGTGTCCACGAAGGGTCCGCCGAACGGATCCGGCCCGCCGAACGGACCGGCCGGGTCCGGCCCGGCCGGATCGGCGCCGAGCATCTCGAAGTCCGGCTGTTCCAGCACCGCGGCGTCCAGCGCGTCCTCCTCCGGACCGCCCGTGCGCCCCGCCTCCCGGCCGCCGGCGGCGTCCAGCAGGGTGTCACCGACGGCGTCCTCGGCCGAGATCGCGGCGAGCCGGGCCGCGGTGTCCATGAACGCGGGATCCGCCCGGTGCACCGCCCGGTAGAGCGGTAACGCGGCCGCGCTGCGCCCGGCGCCCTCGTAGGCGCGGCCCAGCCAGTAGCGCAGTTCCTTGCGCTGCGGCTGCTCGGAGCGGCAGCGGGCGAGCGAGGCGGCCAGCGGGGCCTGCGCCTGGGCGCACATGTCCAGCCGGACCCGCGCCATGCCGGCGAAGAGCCCGGCCTCGATGCCGAGCAGCGGGTCGTCGAGCAGCCGGTCGGTGTCCCGGATCAGCTGCTCCCAGTCCTTCAGCAGATAGGAGCGGCAGGCGTGCAGGAAGCGCGCCGACGGGTCCTCGGCCGGGGTCGGGCACTGCGCCAACGCCTGGTCCAGCTCGGCGAGATGGCGGCCGTCCAGCCAGTGCGAGGCGTGCGCGAGGGCGAGGTCGCGGGGGGTCTCCAGCACCGGCTGCACCCACCAGCCGAGCCAGTACCAGGAGCTGAGCGGCCGGGCGTGCCGGCGGCGCTGCTCCCCGAACCGCTGCTGGTGGCGGTACATCGCGAGCAGCGCGCCGGAGGTGTCGCTGCGCAGCGCGTGCAGGCCGAGCCAGGCGTCGGCCATGCCGGGGTCGAGCCGCACGGCGGCGCGGAACTCCTCCTCGGCGCGGCTGTACGCGCCGGCCGTGTAGGCGTCCATGGCACGCAGCCAGGCGCGGTCGGCGAGCCGGTTCGGTGCCGGGCCGCCCGCGTTGTTCTGGGAACTCTCCGTCGTCACTCAACGCCCCCCGCGGTGTGGCTCGGGGCCCGACCGGTGCGGTGGTGTTGCGGACCCCGCCGGTGGTCGTCTGCCCCCGGGGCGCATATGCGCCTGCCAGGAATCGTACCGGCGCCGCGCTGATCCGGAAGGGTGCCGCACGAGTTCAAAAGCGATCGGGCGGGCGGTCGTTGACGCCCGGCCCGGTCCGGGGCGGGGCGCTCGGACGGCATCCCCGGCTCACGGGGGAACAAGCCGGGAATGCCGGGTCCGAAGGTGCGGAATCGTCGACTCCGCCAACGAGTGAGAACTTATTTCCCGGCGATGCCGCAGGTCAAGGGGGTTGTTGAAGGTTCACCGACGGTGCCCGGCGCGATCCGTCCGGTCACCCCGTCGACCACCGTGCCGGCGTACGGGCGGCTCGGATCGGCGGCGAAATGCGCCGATTCGGCGGCGGCCCAGCCGGCCCAGAACTCCGCCAGCCGCGGACCGTCGCGCTCCTCGCCGCGCCGCCGGGCCGCCGCCGCGTCCAGCTCCATCCACACCAGCCGGCTCAGCCACGGCCGCACCGCGCGCCGCCCCGCGCCCACCCCCTCGACCAGGACCACCGGCGCGAGCGGCACCTCGGCCGTCCCCGCGAAGCGGCGCAGCGTCCAGTCGTACACCCGGTGCGCCGCGTCCCGCCCCGCCGCCAGCGGCTCCAGCACCTGGGTGCGCAGCCGGCCGGTCCAGCCGAACGGCTCGGCGTGCGTCGCCAGGTCGTCCAGGTGCACCACCGGCGCGCCGCCCAGCGCGGCGGACAGCCGGCCGGCGAAGGTCGTCTTGCCCGAGCCCGCGTGCCCGTCCACCGCGACCAGCCGCACCGGGCCGCACGACGGCGGCAGCGCCCGCAGCTCGGCGGCGAGCGCGGCGAGCGCGTCGCGCGCGGCGGGCGTTTCGGCGGCGGGGGTCCCCATTACCGGGGCGGCGGAAGTCTCGGAAGAAGCCACAACGTCAACCCTACGGGCGCCGGTGCGCCGATACGGACAGTGATGCGGTGCTGGTCGTGACGGCAGGGCCGCGATCGGGCATACTCGCATCGCCGAGCATGTGAACGGCCGTTCACCGCGATCCGGTGCCGGCCGGGCCGAGCTGCCAGACCCCGCGCGGGCCCGACGAACCCCGGGGCCGGCGCACGACCGAGGAGGCGACCAGCCACCATGACCACCTCCCCCGTGAAGGCCGTCGACCGCCAGCTGCCCAGCGAGGAGGCCCGCGAGCTGCTGAACCTCACACGGGACCTCGTCCAGCGCGAGCTGCAGCCGCGCGCCGCGGAGGACGAGGCCGCCGGCCGGTTCCCGCGCGAGGTCTTCCGCACGCTCGGCGAGGCGGGCCTGCTCTCGCTCCCCTACGAGGAGCGGTACGGCGGTGGCGACCAGCCCTACGAGGTCTACCTGCAGGTCCTGGAGGAGCTGGCGGCCGGCTGGCTGGCCGTCGGCCTCGGCGTCAGCGTGCACACCCTGTCCTGCCACGCCCTCGCCACCTTCGGCACCGAGGAGCAGCGCGACCGCTGGCTGCCCGGCATGCTCTCCGGCGGGCAGCTCGGCGCCTACTGCCTCTCCGAGCCGCAGTCCGGCTCCGACGCCGCCGCCCTGCGCACCCGCGCCGACCTGGACGGCGAGGAGTACGTGGTGAGCGGCACCAAGGCCTGGATCACCCACGGGGGCCAGGCCGACTTCTACAGCGCGCTGGTGCGCACCGGCGAGGAGGGCGCGCGCGGCATCAGCTGCCTGCTGGTGCCCGGCACCCAGCCCGGCCTCTCGGCCGCCCCGCCGGAGCAGAAGATGGGCATGAAGTCCTCGCCGACCGCCCAGCTGCACTTCGACGGCGTCCGGGTCTCCCGCGACCGGCTGATCGGCACCGAGGGCCAGGGCTTCCAGATCGCGCTCGCCGCGCTGGACTCCGGCCGGCTCGGCATCGCCGCCTGCGCGATCGGCGTCGCCCAGGCCGCGCTCGACCTCGCCGTCGACTACGCCCGCACCCGCCGCCAGTTCGGCCGCCCGATCGCCGACTTCCAGGGCCTGTCGTTCATGCTCGCCGACATGGCCACCCAGATCGAGGCCGGCCGCTCGCTCTACCTCTCCGCCGCCCGCCGCCGCGACGCCGGCCAGGCGTTCTCCAAGGAGGCGGCGATGGCCAAGCTGTTCTGCACCGACGCCGCGATGCGGGTGGCCACCGACGCCGTCCAGGTGCTCGGCGGCTACGGCTACACCCAGGACTTCCCGGCCGAGCGCTTCATGCGCGAGGCCAAGGTGCTGCAGATCGTCGAGGGCACCAACCAGATCCAGCGGCTGGTGATCGGCCGCCACCTCACCAAGTCCTGACCCCCCGGACCGGCCGCCCGCGCTCCGCACGGAGCCGCCGGGCGGCCCGGAACGGCCCCCGGGCGTCACTCCAGGGTGCGGAGCGACGCCCGGGGGCCGTTCTGTCGTACCTGTCTCACCGGTCGTACCTGTCGTGCCGTCAGCAGCCTTTCGGCGGGCGGGTGTTCAGCGCCGCGAGAATCGGCCGCGCTGCTCCGGGACGGCCGGGGCGGCGGCCGAGCGGACCGGGCGGTGGACCATCGCGTGCGAGAACGGCTGGGTGCGCCAGTCGAGTTCGCCCGGGTGCGTCAGCAGCTTCTCCAGGCCGGCCGACCCGGCGTCCTCCGCGCTCTCCACCTCGGCCAGATCGTCCGTCGGCGCGCCCGAACCCGGGCACAGCGCGGGGGAGAAGGGGTGCCAGGGCCGGGGCAGGACGGCGTGCTGCGGCAGCCGCTCCTCGTCGCCGACCAGGGCGATCGGACGCCGGCACGACGGGCAGTGCACCCGGACGATGTCCCAGGTGTCCGCCTCGCCCGGATCCACCCCCGGAGCGGTCTCGTAGGGGACCGCGAGGTCCTCGCGGTCGGTCGTATCGTGGGCGTCGTCCGCGCCCGTCGGGCGCTGGTCCGTAACGCGCATGGTGATCCCCCTCGGATCGGGCCCGGCGTGGTCGCCCGGGGCCACAACCAGCACTTCCCGCCGAAACGGACTCATAACCCTGCGGTCCGGCGCACTGTGATGCACCGGGTGTGTCCTTCGCCACATTCGTCCGGCATGTGCCCGTACGGCACCCCGGGGCGCACCCGGCGATGCTCCGCGCCCCCTCCTCGGCCTCCCGTGCGCCCCTCTGGGGCAGGCCCCCCGTACGACCCCCGCGCCGCGATCCGCGTGCCCCCGAGGGGGTAGGTTTGCGCCTTGTGGAGGATCTCGACCAACGCATCGTCCAGCTGCTCCTCCAGGACGGCCGGATGAGCTACACGGACCTGGGCAAGGCCACCGGCCTGTCCACCTCGGCGGTGCACCAGCGGGTGCGCCGGCTCGAGCAGCGCGGAGTGATCCGCGGCTACACCGCGATCGTCGACCCGGACGCCGTCGACCTGGCGCTGACCGCCTTCATCTCGGTCAAACCCTTCGACCCCAGCGCCCCGGACGACACACCCGAGCGCCTGGCCGACCTGCCCGAGATCGAGGCCTGTCACAGCGTCGCCGGCGACGAGAACTACATCCTCAAGGTCCGCGTCGGCGCCCCCGGCGACCTGGAGGACCTGCTGGCCCGCATCCGCAGCGCCGCCGGCGTGTCCACCCGCACCACCGTCGTCCTGTCCACCCCCTACGAGGCACGACCCCCGAAGCTCTGACCGGGCCCCGCGGGGGTGCAGACTAGGCCGCATGACCGAACGCAACCCCCGGACCGTCCTGCTGCGCGGCGGCGCCGTCTACAGCCCCGCCGACCCCTTCGCCACCGCCATGCTCGTCGAGGGCGAGCACGTCGCCTGGGTCGGCAGCGACGGTGCCGCCGAGGCGTACGCGCAGACCGCCGACGAGATCGTCGAGCTGGACGGCGCCCTGGTCACCCCCGCCTTCGTCGACGCCCACGTGCACGCCACCTCCACCGGGCTGGCGCTCACCGGCCTCGACCTCACCGGCGCCCCCTCGCTGGCCGCCGCGCTGGCCGAGCTCACCGCCTTCGCCGCCGCCCAGCAGCCCGGCGGCGTGCTGATCGGCCACGGCTGGGACGAGACCGGCTGGCCGGAGGGCCGCCCGCCCACCCTCGCCGAGCTGGACGCCGCCGCCGGGGGCGCCGCCGTCTACCTCTCCCGCACCGACGTGCACTCCGCGCTCGCCACCACCGCGCTGCGCGCGCTGACCGACGGCCTCGCCGGGCAGCCCGGCTTCGACGCCGACGGCCCGCTCACCCGCGACGCCCACCACGCGGTGCGGCGCACCGCGCTCGCCCGGCTCACCCCCGAGCAGCGCCGCGCCGCCCAGCGCGCCACCCTGGCCCGCGCCGCCGAGCTCGGCATCGGCGCCCTGCACGAGTGCGCCGGCCCGGAGATCTCCTCCGAGCAGGACCTCGCCGGCCTGCTGGAGCTGGCCGCCGAGGGCGATGGCCCCGAGGTGTTCGGTTACTGGGGCGAACCGAGCGAGCGCGGCGGCGTCGAGACCGCCCGCCGGCTCGGCGCCGTCGGCGCCGGCGGCGACCTCTTCGTGGACGGCGCGCTCGGCTCGCACACCGCCTGCCTGCACCACGACTACGCCGACGCCCCGCACACCGGCACCGCCTACCTGACCGCCGCCCAGGTCGCCGACCACGTCGCCGCCTGCACCGAGGCGGGCCTGCAGGCCGGCTTCCACGCGATCGGCGACGCCGCGGTCGCCGCCGTCGTCGAGGGCGTGCGCGCCGCCGGCGACCGGGTCGGTGCCGACCGGGTCCGGGCGCTGCGCCACCGGGTCGAGCACGCCGAGGCGCTGGACGACAAGACCGTCGCCGCCTTCGCCGACCTGGGCCTGACCGCCTCGGTGCAGCCCGCCTTCGACGCCGCCTGGGGCGGACCGGACGGCATGTACGTGCGGCGCCTGGGCGCCGAGCGGGCCGCCGCGCTCAACCCCTTCGCCGCGCTGCTGCGCTCCGGCGTCCCGCTGGCCTTCGGCTCGGACGCCCCGGTCACCCCGCTCGACCCCTGGGGAACCGTCCGGGCCGCCGCCTTCCACCGGACCCCCGAGCACCGGATCTCGGTGCGGGCCGCGTTCAACGCCCACACCCGCGGCGGCTGGCGCGCGATCGGCCGCGACCAGGACGGCGTGCTGGTCCCCGGCGCGGTCGCCAGCTTCGCCGTCTGGGCCGCGGGCGAGCTGGTCGTCCAGGCCCCGGACGACCGGGTGGCCGGCTGGTCCACCGACCCGCGCTCCGGTACCCCGGGCCTGCCCGACCTCACCCCCGGCGAGCCGCTGCCCACCTGCCTGCGCACCGTGGTCCGCGGCCGCACCGTCCACCTGGCCGCCGCGGAGTAGCGCCGCGGGGAAAAGCGGTCGGCCACGGCGGCGGGCCTGCCGTAGGTTGACCCCCATGACCGATCAGCCCTTCGTACCCGCCGAGTTCACCGTGCCCCGCACGCTCGCCGCCGAGGGGTTCCGCCTGGAGCCCCTCGGCGAGCAGCACAACGAGGCCGACCACGCCGCCTGGAGCGGCAGCATCGACCACATCCGCGCCACCCCCGGCTTCGAGCACGGCCACTGGCCGCCGGTCGAGGGCATGAGCCCGGAGCGCAACCGCGACGACCTGCGCCGCCACGCCGCCGACTTCGAGGCCCGCCGGGGCTTCACCTACACGGTGCGCGAGGTGCCCGGCGACGCCGTCGTCGGCTGCGTCTACCTCTACCCCGACCGCGCGGAGCCCGCCGTCCCCCGGGTGCGCTCCTGGGTCCGCGCCGACCGGGCCGCGCTGGACGCCCCGCTGCACCGGGCCGTCCGCGACTGGCTGGCCGCCGACTGGCCGTTCGGCGAGGTCCGCGACAGCCCGCGCTGAGCACCGCTACGGCCCTCAGCTCACAGCCGGGTGACGTTCCGGGGTACCTTCTTCGGACAGCGTCCGAACAGCCGTCCCCGTACCCCCGCGGGGCGGCGTCGAGAGAGATGGTGCGACGGTGGCCATGCCCGTCACCCAGGAGCGGTCCGGTACCGCACCCGAGACCCCCGACGAGGCACCAGGCCCGGGCCGCGGCGCCCGCGCCCTCGCCAGGATCCGGGCCGGCCTGCCCCGCACCGGGCTGGCCGCGCTCGCCGGACTGCTGCTCGCGCTGGCCTTCCCGCCCTTCGACCTGTGGCCGCTGTCGGTCCTCGGCGTCGCGGCGCTCTCCCTGCTCACCCGGGGCCGCACCGGCCGGCAGGCCGCCTGGACCGGCTTCGCCTTCGGCCTGCCGTTCTTCCTGATGCTGCTCAGCTGGCTGCGGGTGATCGGCTGGGACGCCACCATCGGCCTGTCGGTCGTCGAGGCGCTCTTCCTGGCCGCCCTCGGCTCCGGACTCGCCGTCACCTCCCGGCTGCCCGGCTGGCCGCTCTGGGGCGCCTGCCTGTGGATCACCCAGGAGTGGGCCCGCGACCGGCTGCCGCTCGGCGGCTTCCCCTGGGGCCGGCTCGCCTTCGCCAACACCGCCACCCCGTACACCCCGCTGGCCGCGCTCGGCGGCGCGCCGCTGGTGACCTTCGCGGTCGCCCTCTCCGGCACCCTGCTGGCCTGGGCCGCCCTGCGGGTGGCCGGCCGCGGCACCGCCCGCCGCCCGGCGCAGGCCGCGGCCGCCGGGCTCGGCGCCGTCGCCGCGCTGCTCGCCGGCTACCTGGTGCCGGTGCCCACCGCGCCCGCCGACACCGTCAAGGTCGCCGTCATCCAGGGCAACGTGCCCAACCCCGGCATGGACTTCCTCGGCCGCCCGATGATGGTGCTCAACAACCACGCCGCCGCCACCGAGAAGCTCGCCGAGGACATCAAGGCGGGCCGGGCCGAGAAGCCGGACATCGTGATCTGGCCGGAGAACTCCTCCGACCTCGACCCGTTCAGCGACCCGCTGGCCTACGCGCGGATCGACGAGGCGGTCCGGGCGGTCGGGGTGCCCACCCTGGTCGGCACCCTGGTCGACGGCCCGGACGAGCAGCACGTGCAGAACCAGGGCATCGTCTGGGACCCGACGGCCGGCCCCGGCGCCTCCTACACCAAGCAGCACCCGGTGCCGTTCGGCGAGTACGTGCCCTTCCGCGACCAGCTGTCCAAGGTCGTCACCCGGCTCCAGCGGGTCGCCCGGGACTTCTACCCCGGTGACCACAACGGCGTCATGCAGCTCGGCCCGGCGCGGATCGGCGACGTCATCTGCTTCGAGGTCGCCTACGACGAGATCGTCCGCGACACCGTCGACCAGGGCGCCCGGGTCCTCGTCGTGCAGACCAACAACGCCACCTACGCCAAGACCGGCCAGCCGGAGCAGCAGCTCGCGATGAGCCGGCTGCGCGCCGTCGAGCACGGCCGCGCGGTGCTGATCGCCGCGACGAGCGGCATCAGCGCGGTGATCGCCCCGGACGGCACCGTCGTCCAGCGCACCGAGGAGCTGACCGCCGCCGAGCTGTCCGCGACCGTCCCGCTGCGCGACGGCACCACCGTCGCCGACCGGGTCGGCGCCGCCCCCGAGTGGACCCTCGCGGTGGCCGGCCTGCTCGCCTGCGCCGGCGGCGTGCTGCTCGCCCGCCGGGGCCGCAGGGGCACGGCGGACACCCCGGACGGAACACCGGCCGCCGGCTGATCGTTGGACCAGGTGGTGCCGTAGCCGGCCCGGACCTCCCGTGCGGCGCGCAGAGCACCGCTTGGAGTGGATTCGTACCGTGACCCAGCAAGCTACCCCCGCCCGTCCGGCGCCGCGCTCGAAGCTGCGGCGGGTGCTGCCGCTGCTGCTGACCGCCTGGCTGGTGCTGGAGATCTGGCTGCTGGTCCAGGTCGGCTCCTGGCTCGGCGGCCTGACCGTGGTGCTGCTGCTGATCGCCGGCGCGGTGATCGGCGGCTCGCTGATCAAGCGGGCCGGCGCGCGGGCGCTGTCGGCGGCCTTCGAGCAGACCCGTGACCCGAAGTCGAAGCAGCCGCAGACCGGCACCAGCCTGACCGTGCTGGCCGGCCTGCTGCTGATCCTGCCGGGCTTCCTGTCGGACGTCCTGGCGCTGACCCTGCTCCTCCCGCCGACCCGCGCGCTGTGGCGGGCGGTCGGCCGCCGGATGGCCGACAAGGCGCTGCGCTCCACCGCGGGCGTCGGCACCGACGCGTTCGCGGACGCGATGCGGCTGCAGGAGCAGCTGCGCATCCACCGCCCGGACGGCAAGGTGATCCAGGGCGAGGTGGTCGAGCCGGGCAGCGGTCCGGCCGCCGGCCCGCAGGGCCCGGACACCGCCTACCGGCCACCGCTGAACGGCTGACCGGCCGCGGCCGCCGGCCGCCCGCAGGGGCGGCCGGCTCCGGCCACCCCTGGCAGACGGACCCCGGCCAACGCGAAAGGGACCCTGGTGACCAGGGTCCCTTTTCGCGTGCTCCCACCCCTCGGCGGGAGCGGGGTCAGGCGCTCTTGCGGGTGTCCCGCGGGTGCACCGCGAGGTTCATCCCACCGGAGCGGAGCACGGCCAGCCGCTCGGCCAGCACCTCCTCCAGCTCCTCGCGCGTCCGGCGCTCCATCAGCATGTCCCAATGGGTGCGCGTCGGCTTCACCTTCTTCTCCTCCGGCTCGTCGCCGTCGAGAAGAGCCGCCTCCTGACCACAGAATCGGCATTCCCAGGCCGGAGGGATCTCCGCCTCGACCGAGAAGGGAACCTCGAATCGGTGTCCGTTCTGACATGCGTACTCGACGGTCTGGCGGGGAGCCAGATCGATACCACGGTCGGTCTCGTAGCTAGTGGCCCCGAGTCGCGTGCCGCGGAGAGCTCGCTCGCTCATGAATCGTGCCTCCCGGGCTTATGGCCCACAGGACTAGTGGTCGCTGTTCTTCGTCGTTCGGTCAACGCTCGGCTTCCGACGAAGATTCCCGTCCCGGGACATGCGTCGTCTGTCGTGCCGCCCCTGTTTGTACCCACCAGCGCCCGATTTGTCACATCTGGCCGGTGATATCACCCCAGGTGTCACCTATTTCACATCTGGTGATCGGGCAGCCGTTCCCGGACGAGCCTACCGGGGCGGTGACCGGCGGTCCGCGCCGCCCCTCCCGTTCGGGTGCCGGCCCGCCGGTTCAGGCGAGCGGGCGGAAGCGTAGCGCGGCCGGGCCCTTGGCGAGGTCCACCCCGGCGTGCGCGGCGGGGTCGAGCTCCACCTGGACGGTCGGCGGACCCTCCGGGAGCGGCTGCACGGGCTGCGCGGGCGCGGCCGGGGCGGGCGCCTCGGTGCGGGTGTCGCGGTGCGGCAGCAGGGCGATCACCGCGTCCCGCAGCGCGGCCGGGGCGTCCTCGTCCAGTGGGTCGACGGTGGCCGGCACCTGGAGGCGGACCGGGGCGCCGGCGCCGATCCGGGCGTAGCCGCGCCCGGCCGGGGCCTGGGCGGCGGGCACGATGTCCAGCGGCACGCCGAGCGCCGCGTGGCCCTCCTCGGGGCCGGTCGGGCCGAGCACCACCCGGGCCCGGGTGGTGGCCCGCACGCTCGGCGAGATCCGCTCCCGGGCCTCGACGTCGTCGGCGACCACCACGGTGACCCGGGCGGCCCGGCCGTGCCGCAGCGGCAGCTCCAGCAGGTCCTGCGGGTCCGGCCGCCCCTCGGCGTGAGCCAGCTCGCTCAGCTCGGTCGGGTGGTCGAGCAGCAGCCACAGCGGCCGGGTGGCGTCCTCCGGCGGGGCGGTGCCGGCGTGCCGGGCGGCGTTCAGCGCGGTGAGCCGGCGCTCGGTCTCCTGGGCCGCCCAGTGCAGCGCGGCCAGCGCGCCGTGCAGGCTGGTCTCCACGGTGTGCACGCCCGGCCGGTTGACCAGGCAGGCGTGCTCGCCGGTCCCCGCGCCGTCGATCACCACCAGGTCGGCGAACGGCAGGGCCTGCAGCGCCACCGAGCGGATCAGGCTGGAGGTGCCGTAACCGCTGACGCCGAGCGCCAGCAGGTGCGGCTCGCCCGAGCGCGGGCCGGTGCGCCAGACCACCGGAGGCTGCTGGGCGAGCGCCCCGCCCTGGTGCACCGGGATGGTGCGGGCGCTGCCGTCCCCGTCGGTGAAGCCGAGCACGATCTCGCCCGGGGCCGCCACGAACCGCTGGGCGGCGATGTCGGTGGGCAGCGGCGCCAGGGCGGCGATCCGCAGCTTGTTGGACTCCTCGTCCCAGTCGAAGCGGTACTCCCGGGCCCGCCCGGCCTTGCCCTGGACGACCTGCTCGATCCGGGCCCGGGCGGCCGGCTCGGTGTCGGTGAAGTACGCCGGGTAGGCGATCTCCAGCCGGGCGAGCCGGCCCTCGGCGTCGAACTCCCACCCGGAGAAGACCTCCCGGTAGCTGCCCTCGTGGTGGTAAAGCGGGCTGAGCCCGTCCGGTCCGGCCAGGTACGGGGTCAGCGCGGCGTAGAGCGCGCCGAGCTTGACGTCGGCGAGGTCCGGCTCGGGGGCGGCGGGCGGGGCCTTGGGCGCGCGGCCCGCCCAGGCGGCGCTGGCCATCAGCGCGATCAGCGCGAACAGCAGGCCGTGCGGCAGCAGGTAGATCCCCGTCAGCATCGCGGCGGTCAGGAAGAGCGTCGGGCCGCGCCGGTCCTTCGGGGTGGACTGCCAGCGCTCCCTGACCCAGGCGGTGTGGTGGCGCAGGCCGCGGCCGATGACGGTGAGCGGGGCGAACATGTCGGAGGCGTGGTCGCCGGCCGTGCGGACGAGGTCGCGGCCCCTGGCGAGGTGGTGGCGGTTGAGCGGCATTCCTGGCTCCCCGGGCGAGTGGGACGGTCGGTGGGAAGGGCTTGCTGCAACGACCCGGCCCGGGGCGGTGGGATCCGCGCCCGGGCCGGTACGGGGAGAGGGGTCAGAACTTGATGCCGCCGAGCAGGCTGGCGAGGCTGGCGCCACCCGCCGTGATGCTCGGGGCGATCGAGGAGCCGGCGATGTAGAAGCCGAGCAGGGCGCAGACGATGGCATGGGAGACCTTGAGTCCGTCCCTGCGGAAGAAGAGGAAGGCGATGGTGCCGAACAGGACGATGCCGGAAATCGAGAGGATCACGATCTGCTCCTCGGGGGGAGGGGGCGGGGACAGTGCCACGGAAAGTGCCACAATCGTGACAAAAGGTAATAGCGGATGGAACGGGGCAAATGGGTGGATTCCCGGACTTGCCGCTCCGCGCCGGAAAGTTCGTCCCAACGGCCGCGCGGCCTTCGCGTCCGTGCTCCGTGCGCTACCGTGCCTGCGGCGCGACCGCCGACAACGCCGGACGGCCCCCGCGCGGGGTGCGTCCCCGGAGAAAGGCCGAGAGATGACCGACACCCCCGACGCCGATGTGATCGCCCTGGCCGGCCGGCTCTTCGACGCCGCCCGGGCCGGCGACGCCGCCACCCTCGCCGCGTACGTCGACGCCGGTGCCCCGGCCGACCTCACCAACGACCGCGGCGACACCCTGCTGATGCTCGCCGCCTACCACGGCCACGCCCCCGCCGTCGCCGCCCTGCTGGAGCGCGGCGCCGACGCGAACCGGGCCAACGACCGGGGCCAGACCCCGCTCGCCGGAGCCGTCTTCAAGGGCAACGACGACGTCGTCGACGCGCTGCTGACCGGCGGCGCCGACCCGTCCGCCGGCACCCCGTCCGCCGTCGACACCGCCCGGATGTTCGGCAAGGAGGCGCTGGTCGCCCGATTCGAGGGCCGCCCCGAGGCGCTGTGAGCGCGGGCCGTACCCTTGACGACCATGGAGAGCAGCACCACCGGCGGAGCCTTCGTGCACGACACGAAGGGTGACGGCATAGAGATCCGGATCACCGGCTACGGACACCCCGACGCCCAGCTCCTGGCGGCCGAGGTCCAACAGGAGTACGTCCGGCGCTACGGCGAGGCCGACCTCACCGAGCTGCACCCCGAGCACTTCGAGCCACCGGCCGGGCTCTTCCTGGTCGCCTACCTGGACGGCGCGCCGGTCGCCTGCGGCGGCTGGCGGGCCAAGCGGGCCGCGTCGTTCGGCATCCGCGCCACCGACGCGGAGCTCAAGCGGATGTTCGTCCGCCCGCAGGCGCGCGGACGGGGCCTGGCCCGGGTGGTGCTGCGCCACCTGGAGCAGACCGCCGCCGGGGCCGGCCGCACCCGGTTCATCCTGGAGACCGGCACCGAGCAGCCCGAGGCCGTCGCCCTGTACACCTCCGAGGGCTACACGGCGATCGAGAAGTTCGGCCTCTACCGCGAGCACGAGCAGAGCATCTGCCTCGGCAAGGAGTTCGGCGGCGCGCCCGCCGTCTGACCCGCACCCGGGGCGGGTAGCCTCCCGAGGGGTCCGACGGGGCCCGCTCGGGAGGGCTCGCGGGAGACGGGGAGCAGCATCGTGACCGGAGCACCGCCACCCGCCCCGCTCGACGAACTCGCCGCGCCCGGCGGGCCGTTGGAGCGCCTGGTGGCCGACGGGCTGCGCGCCGCCGGGACCGGCGGCGTCTGGTCGGTCGGCGACGCGGGCGGCGCCCGGGGCCGGGGCCGCGCCGGCGTGCTCGGCCGGGGCCCGTACGGCGAGCGGCCGATGGGCCACGACACCGTCTTCGACCTCGCCAGCGTCACCAAGATCATCGCGCTCTGGCCGTGCGCCGGAGCCCTCCGGCAGGCCGGGCTCCTCCCGCTCGACCGGCCGCTGGGCGACTACTGGCGGCCCGCCGCCGGTCGCCCGGTCGGCTCGGTGACGGCCCGTCAACTGCTCACCCACACCGCCGGATTGCCGCTGCGCACCCGGTTCGCCGAGCTGTACGGGAGCGATCCGGCGGCGATCCGGGCCGGAGTGCTCACCGCCCCGCTGCACCGCCCGCCCGGCGCCGCCGTCGAGTACACCGACCGGGCCGCCGTCCTGCTGGGCCATCTGGTGGAGTCCCTGGCGGGCGCCCCGCTCGACGAACTCGCCGCCCGGCAGACCTGGCGCCCGCTCGGCATGGCCGACACCCGCTACGGCCCGCTCGGCCCGCGGGACGCGGACCGCACCGCCCCCACCGAGTACGAGCGGACGGTGGGCGGGGTGCTGTGCGGCCTCGTGCACGACCCCTCCGCCCGGCTGCTCGGCGGCGTCTCCGGCAATGCCGGCGCCTTCTCCACCGCCCGGGACCTGGAGCGCTTCCTCACCGCACTGCTCGACCCGCCCGCCGGGGCCGAACTGCCCTGGGGCGAGCCGTGGATCACCGAGTCGCTGCGGGTGCACACCGGCGGACTGGCGCCCGCCCGCGGCCTGTCCTGGCTCTGCGCCGCCGGCACCGATCCGGCCGAGGGCACCTTCGTGCACTACGGCTTCACCGGCACCGGCATCTGGGTCTCCCGCCGACGCGGCCGCTGGGCCCTGCTGCTCACCAACAAGGTCCACTACGGCCGGGACTTCCAGCCGCTCACCGACCTGCGCAACGCCTTCCGCCGGGCGGTCTTCGGCTGACCGGGCCGACGGAACGGACCCCGGTCGCCGCAGGGGCGGCCGGGGTCCGTCGTTCGATCGCGACGGAGCGTCAGATCAGGGTGGACCAGTAGTACCAGAAGCGGTTGAGCACCAGGAGCGCGATCACCGCGGCCCACAGCACCGGCAGCGCCCAGTGGTAGCGCGCCGCCTCCCGGACCACCGGCTGCCAGCGCGGCCCGACCGGGATCACCCCGGAGCGCAGGTTGTGCAGCGTCGTGTACCAGAACAGCGTGACCACCGTCGCCCAGACCACCATGCAGTACGGGCAGAGCGCGCCGATGTCGTACAGCGCCTGGTCGATCAGCCAGTGCACGAAGCCCAGCCCGAACACCGTCCCCGCCTGCAGGCCGAGCCAGAACCACCGGCGGTACGCGGCCCCCGCCAGCAGCCCGGCGCCGACCGCCGCCAGCGCGCCGAACGCGGCCAGCCCCAGCAGCGGGTTGGGGAAGCCGAGCACCTCGGCCTGGTCGGTGCGCATCACCGAACCGCAGCTGATCACCGGGTTGAGGTTGCAGCTCGGGATGTAGGAGGGGTCCTCCAGGATGCGGAGCTTGTCGAAGGTCAGCACGGCCGAGGCGGCCAGCCCGATCAGGCCGGCGATCAGCACGAACAGCGAGAACACGCGGCCCGCGCCGATCGGCGCCCCACCGGGCGGCGCCGGAGCGGGGGAGGCGGGGCGGGAGGACGGGGAGGAGGGTGGCAGAGCGGTCGATGCGGTCATGGCAGAGCACTCCGTGGGTGAGGAAGGGGCCGGCCCGGCCGGGAGTCGGCCGGGCCGGTGGTGCTCACTGCAAGCCCGCGGCCTGCTTCACCTGGGCGGTGAACTGCTCCGGGGTGAGGGCGCGGTTGCCGCTGAACAGCGGCAGCGGCTTGCCGTCCACCTTCACCGTCGGGGTCCCCGTCACCCCGCTGTCGTTGAACGCGTCCGCGACCTTCTTCGCCCACGGCGCGTACGTCCGGTCGGTGACCGCCTTGACGAAGGCGTCCGTCTTCAGGCCCGGCACCTGGTCGGCCAGGCTCAGCAGGTGGTTGACGTCGCCGAAGCCGTCCTCGCGCTCGTCCGGCTGGTTGGCGTACAGCACGTCGTGGTACGCCTTGAACTTGTCCACGCCCTCGTTCACCGCGGCGCCGACCGCGGCCAGCGCGGTGCGCGAGCCCTTCCCGCCGAGGTTCTTGTCCAGGAACGCGGCCAGGTGGTACTCGACCTTGACGGAGCCCTCGTCCGCCAGCTTCTTGAGGGAGTCGCCGTTGGCGGCCTCGAAGGTCTTGCAGACCGGGCAGCGGAAGTCCTCGAACACCTGGACGGTGTGCGCGGCGTCCGGCTTGCCGTAGGTGATCACGGTGCCGTCCGTGCCGGAGGTGTTCGCCGGGACGACCAGCTCGGTCGGCTCGGCCGCCGAGGAGGACTTGTTGTCGCCGGCCGCGCTGATCGCGAGGGCGGTGCCGCCGACCAGGGCGAGCGCGACGGCGGCCGAGACGGCGACGACGATCCGCCGGCGGCGGGTGGCGGCCAGCTTCTCCTGGCGCTGCGCCTCCTGGATGCGCTCACGGGCGCTGATCTTCTGGGCCTGCTTGCGGGAGGGCTTCTGGTTGGGGTGAGCCATGCTCGGTCAACTCCGTGGTGGGGCGCGACTCGGGGCGCGCGGGGGTGTCCCGCTCCGGCGCGCGGCACGGGGCGCGCGTCGGCCGGAGAGGGGACCGGACGAGAGGTCGGAGTTGTGCGCCGCCCGCCACGGGTCCTTCGGAGGACCGGCCTTCGAAAGGCTCGTCAGCGGGCAGGCGCGAGCAGCGGCGGACCGCGGCGCGGTGCCGGGCTCAGCACCACGTCCTCGCGGCGCGGGCGGCGCCGGTCGGGGACCGGCAGCGGGATCCGCAGCACCGGCCGGGCCGGCGCCGGGACCAGCAGCAGGACCAGCGCCCGCAGCGGCGCCGCGACGGCCTGGCGCAGCGCGCGCAGCGCCCGCCCGAGGCCGGACAGGGCGGCGTCGCCGAGCCGCAGCCAGGCGGCGGCGGCCAACGCGATCACCAGGTGCACCAGCAGGAGCAGCAGCTGGGTGGCGGCGGGCGCCAGCCGCCCGGAGTGCCCCAGCTGGCCGTAGAACAGCGACGATCCGTCCACCGAGCCGCCGCCACAGACCAGCAGGTTCATGCCGCGGGCCGGGAGGTCACCGCCGAGGGCCGGACCACAGGTGGTCTGGCCCAGGTTGAAGGTCGTGTTGAGCAGCAGTTCGACCGGGACCATCACGGCCGCGATCTGCGACAGCCGCCGTTCCCCGCCGGCCAGCGTGGCCGTGACCAGGAAGACGACGACGCCGGCCAGCACCACCAGGGTGAGCGGCAGCGGCCGGCCGGTGATGAGGACCTGGCCCAGCGCGGACAGCGGCACGGCGAGCGCGGTGAACACCGCGGCCCGCAGGGCCCTCGTCGCGTGGGTGGAGGTCGTCATGTTCGGGAGTATGTCACGACGTTTACATCGGGCACGAGGCTGCGTCCCGGTTCCCGGCCGGATCGGTGCACAGGTTGTCCCGCATCGATCGCCCGTTCGGGAGTCGGGGGCGGAGAGTTCACCGGAGCGATGGGTTTGGCGGGGCGCGGGGCGGGTGAGGGGCCGTCAGGCGCGGAGACGGGAGTGGTGGGGCGGTCCGACAATCGGCCGATGGACTACGCGCTCGGCGCGGGACCGGTGGGGCCTCCGGAGCCGTCGCCGCCTCCGCCGCCCTCTCCGCCGTCCCGGCCGACGGCGCCGTGGCCCTCGCCCTGGTCGTGGCCCTGTCCGTCGCCGTCGCCGCCTCCGCCGCCCTCTCCGCCGTCCCGGCCGACGGCGCCGTGGCCCTCGCCCTGGTCGTGGCCCTGTCCGTCGCCGTCGCCGTCGCCGTCGCCGTCGGCGTCGGCCTCGCCGTCACCGTCGGCCGCCTCGCCGTCGCCCTCGCTCTCGCCCTCGCCGTCCGCTCCGGCCTCGCCCACGGCCGCGCCGACCCCCGTCGTGCCGTCCCCGGCCGTCACGCCGTCGCCGTCGCCGACCGTCGTGCCCGTGCCCGTGCCCGCTGCTCCCGCGCCCGGGCTCGTGCCGTCGGCGGTGGCGGTGGTGCCGACGTCCCCGCTCGCCTCTCCGCACGCGGTGAAACCGGCTCCGCTCCCGCCCCGGGCCCCGATCACCGTGGAGGCGGCGCCACCCCTGTGGCCACCCGCACCCGGCCCGGTGCTGGCCTCGCCGAGCCGCCCGGCCCCGCCCCAGCCCCCGCCCCTGGCCCCGCCGCCCGCCCCGAGCCCGGCGGCCGGCGTCGCGGTCGTCGCCGCCGCGCCCCCGCCGCCCGCCGAGCCGCCCGCCGCCGGGCTCGACCCGGCCACCTGGTCGGCCGTGCTCGTCCTCACCGTCCTGGTGCCGGCCGCGCTCGCCGCCGCCCTGGGCCACCACCACGCGACCTCCCGGAGCCGCCGATGAACCCCGCCCCGCTGCTGAGCGCCGCCGGCTGCGTGATCCTCGCCGTCGGCGCCCTCGCCGTCGCGCACCGGGTGCGCCCGGCCGTTCCCGAGGGCGAACAACCGCCCGAACCCCATCCCGTGCTCTCCAGCATCGGCTCCGGCCTGCTGTCCGGCTTCATCCTGCTCACCGGCTTCCTGGTCGCCACCGGCTGGGCCGCGCGCACCACCGGCGTCGTCCCGCCCCGGGGCCTCTATCTCGCCGACATCGCCGCCGGCACCGCCGTCCTGCTCTACCCCGCCCTCGCCGGCCTGCCCTTCACCGCCCGCTACACCACCGCCGTCGTCTTCTTCGCCTCGCTCGTCGGCTACACCATGTCCCTGGCCGTCCAGCTCCGCCCCTGACGCCCCGCCCGGGAGGACCCGGTCAGGTCGGCGGCAGGGGGAGGAGGACGCGGAAGGTGCAGCCGCCGCCCGGGGTGGTGTCGAGGGTGATCCGGCCGCCGTGGGCGGTGACCAGGGCCTCGGCGATGGCGAGGCCGAGGCCGGAGCCGCCGGTGGCCCGGTTGCGGGAGCCGTCGGCGCGGTAGACGCGGTCGAAGACGCGCCGGCGCTGGGTTTCGGTGAGGCCGGGGCCGTGGTCGGCGACCTCCAGGACGGCCTGCCCGTCGAGGGTGCCGACGCCGATCCTGTTCGGGGTGCCGGCCGGGGCCCGACAGCCGACCGGGTGGGTCCTCTCTTCCGGATCACGCCGGGCGGTCGCCGCCGGAGCACGCACTCCCCCGGGCCTTCGGCCGGGCGGTGCCCCCGCGCCGGCTTGTCGCCGGTCGCCGAAGGCCGGGGAGACGCCCGCTGGTCCGACCTGATCCGAAAGAGAGGGCCTAGCCTGGAGGAGACCCGGAGGTGTTCCGGAGTCCCCGGGAGGGGGTGCGGGCGGATGGCGGGTGACGTGGTCACCGTCGGTGAGGTCGTGCTCGGGCGGATCCGGGCGCAGGCCGAGGTGCTGGCCGGGCTGGACGAGGCCGTCCGGGCCGACCAGCCGGACGCGGTGCACCGGATGCGGGTCGCCTGCCGGCGGCTGCGCAGCGCGCTCCGCACCTACGGGCGGTTGCTCACGCCGGGCGCCGCGGACACGTTGGTGGCCGAGCTGCGCTGGCTGGCGGCGGCGCTGGGACGGGCCCGGGATCGCGAGGTGCTCGCCGAACGGCTGGCCGCGCGGGCGCGCGAGCTGCCCGCGGAGTGCGGGCCCGAACGGGTCGCGGCGGAGCTGGAGCGCTGGGGGAGCGGCGAGTACCGGCGGGTCTGGCCGGAGGTGGTGGCCGCACTGGACAGCCCGCGCCGGCGCGCCCTGGCGGACGGCCTGGCGGAGCTGCTGGCCGACCCGCCGCTGCGCCGCCGGGCGGGCCGGGCGGCCGGGCCGGAGCTGGCCCGGGTGGCCGAGCGGGAGCAGCGGCGCACGGCCGGGCGGGTGCGGGCGGCGCTCGCGGGCGGCGCGGAGCGGGACGCCGCGCTGCACGAGGCGCGGAAGGCGGCCAAGCGCGCCCGGTACGCGGGCGAGACCGCGGTGCCGGTGGCGGGCCGTGCGGCGGAGCGGTACGTGGCGCGGATGCGGGCCGTCCAGGAGGTGCTGGGCGAGCACCAGGACGCGGTGGTGGCGTCGGCCGCCCTGCGGGAGCAGGCGGGCGCCTCGGCGGAGCCGTTCGGCTTCGGTGTGCTGTACGGGCAGCAGTTGGCGGAGGCGGAGCGGGCGAGGCTCGCGTTGCCGGGGGTGTGGGCGCGGGCGGCGCGGCCGAAGCTGGCGCGCTTCGCCTGAGCGGTGCCTGGGCCGGGTCGGGTCCGGCGGAGAAGGATGCGGCGTCGCACGAGGCGCGGTAGGCGGCCAGGCGTGCCCGGTGCGCGAGTGAGGCCGCGGCGCCGGTGGCGGGCCGTTCAGGAGGTGCTGGGCGAGTACCGGGACGTCGGCCGCTCTGCTGGAGCGGGCGGGCGCCTCGGCGGAGCCGTTGGTTTTCGGGGCGCTGTACGGGCGGCCCGGCCGAGGCCGGCGCGCTTGGCCGAGGGGCGTCGGCGGGGTCGGGTGCGGGCGGGTGTCTCGGCGGGGCTGTTCGGTTTCGGTGTGCTGTGCGGGCGGCGGGGGAGCAGGTGGGCGCCTCGGTGGAGGCGGAGCCGGTCAGTCGTCGGCCGGGGCGAGTCCGGCGGTGCGGGCGGCGGTGCGTAGCAGGTCGCGCAGCATGGGGGTGCTGAGGCGGCCGGTGTTGGTGTTGCGCGGGCTGACGTGGTAGCAGCCGAACAGCTCCAGGGGCGGGCCGCCGTCGCGGGCCGGCAGGGTGACGTGGGCGCCGTGGCCGAACAGCGGGCGGGGCCGGGGGACCGTCCAGCCGGCCGTGTCGAGTGCGGGGAGCAGCGCCTGCCAGGCGAAGCCGCCGAGGGCGACGACGCTGCGCACGGTGGGGCGCAGGAGTTCGAGTTCGCGGGCGATCCAGGGGCGGCAGGTGTCGCGTTCGGCGGTGCTGGGCTTGTTGTCGGGCGGGGCGCAGCGCACCGGGTCGGTGATCCGCACGCCGTGCAGGGCCAGGCCGTCGCCGTGCCGGACGGACTCGGCGCGGTTGGCGAGGCCCAGCCGGTGGAGGGCGGCGTAGAGCAGGTCGCCGGAAGGGTCGCCGGTGAAGATCCGGCCGGTGCGGTTGGCGCCGTGCGCGGCGGGGGCGAGGCCGACCAGCACCAGCGGGGCGTCGGGCGGGCCGAAGCCGGGGATCGGGCGGGCCCAGTAGTCCCAGTCCTGGTAGGCGCGGCGTTTGGTGCGGGCGGTCTCCTCGCGCCACTCGACCAGCCGGGGGCAGGCGCGGCAGCCGGTGACGACGCGGTCGAGGACGGTGAGGTCCACGGCGCGGGCGGCCGCCTCGGCGGGGTGGCGCGGGTGCTCCGGGTCGTCGGCGGGGTCCGGCGGGCCGGCGGGGGGCTGCGGCATGGGGCGATCCTAGGGCGGAAATCGGGTTGGGTCCGCAGCCGTCGGGCAGGCGTAGCGTGGAAGCGGTGGTTCCGGCGGCCGCCGGCCGGGCAGCGGTGGCGACGGCTGGGGCCCGCTGCTGCGCGAGGAGCGCGAGGAGGCCGTCATGGTCGTCGATGTGGTGATCGGGGTCATTGTCGCGGTGCTGATGCTGACGGCCGTGGTGGGCGGCCTGAGCCTGCGGGTGGTGCAGCAGTTCCAGCGGGGCGTGGTGTTCCGGTTCGGGCGGGTGCGGGACGAGGTGCGCGATCCGGGGCTGGTCGCGCTGGTGCCGGTCGCGGACCGGCTGCGCCGGGTGAACGTGCAGATCGTGACGCTGCCGATCCCGGCGCAGGAGGGCATCACCCGGGACAACGTGACCGTCCGGGTGGACGCCGTCGTGTACTTCCGGGTGGAGGACCCGGTGAAGGCGATCGTCAACGTCCAGGACTACAACTTCGCGATCTCCCAGGTGGCGCAGACCTCGCTGCGGTCGATCATCGGCAAGAGCGAGCTGGACGACCTGCTGGCCAACCGCGAACCGATCAACCAGGGCCTGGAGTTGATGATCGACAGTCCGGCGCTGGGCTGGGGGATCGAGATCGACCGGGTGGAGATCAAGGACGTCGCCCTGCCGGAGTCGATGAAGCGCTCGATGTCCCGGCAGGCGGAGGCCGAGCGGGAGCGGCGGGCGCGGATCATCACGGCGGACGGCGAGTTCCAGGCGTCCGCGCGGCTGTCGGAGGCGGCCGCGGTGATGAGCACGACCCCGGCGGCACTCCAACTGCGGCTGTTGCAGACGGTGGTGGAGGTCGCGGCGGAGAAGAACTCGACGCTGGTGCTGCCCTTCCCGGTGGAGCTGCTGCGGTTCCTGGACAGCGCGGCCGAGACCCACCGGCGTGCGGCGGTGCGGGACGGGCCCGGCGCGGACGCGGACGCGGTGGAGCCGGCGGAGCCGCTGCCGGCGCAGACCCCGCTGCCCGGCATGGAGCAGCTCGAACTGCCGCCGCTGGAGGAGGTGCTGGACCGCTCGCCGCTGGACCCGCAGCGGCGGCGCGAGGGCGGCGGCGGGGAGGACGGCGGCCCGGCGTGACGGGCCGGGCACGGGCCCGCGCCCGGCCCGGTGGCGAGGCTCACGGCGCCGGACCACGATGGAGACGTGGGAGTGGCAGGCAGGTCAGGAGGCCGATCATGACCAATGCGGGCGACATCATGCACCGGGGCGCCGAATGCGTGCGCGAGCACGAGACGCTCGCCGCCGCGGCCCGGATCATGAAGGAACGCGGAGTCGGGGCACTGCCGATCTGCGGGGAGCGGCAGAAGCTGCTGGGCATCCTCACCGACCGGGACATCGTGCTCAAGTGCGTGGCCGAGGGCCTCGATCCGGAGCAGGTGACGGCCGGCGACGTGGCCCAGGGGCGGCCGATGACGGTGGAGGCGGACGAGGACGTCGACCAGGTGCTGCGGGTGATGGAGCAGTACCGGGTGCGCCGGCTTCCGGTGATCAACCACCCGGAGCACGAGCTGGTCGGCATGATCAGCGAGGCGGACATCGCGCGCGGCATGCCGCAGGCGCGCGTGGCGGAGTTCGTGACGGCGGTCTGCGCCGAGGACCCGCCGCGCTCCAAGGAGGTGCTGGAGACGCCGCAGGGCGTCTGAGGACGGACAGAACGGACAGGCGGGGCCGGGCGGCTCAGGCCAGCGCGTAGACCGCGGTGGTGTGGGCCGCCGGCTCCTGCTCGCCCTCGGCGGTGAGGGTGACGTCCAGGAAGGCGATCCGCCGGCCCAGCTTGGTGATCCGGGCGTGCACCAGGACGTCCCGCCCGGTGACCGCGCGCTGGAAGGACGTCGACTGCTGGACGGTGGTCAGCGGACCGAAGCCGCCCCGGGCGGCCGAGACCGCGATCACCCCGGCGGTGTCGGCGGCGGCCATCAGGGCCTGCCCGGAGAGCGCGCCGCCCTCCCGGGCCACCTGGTCGGACCAGGGCAGGCGGAGCACGGCGTGGCGCTCGCCGGTGTCGGTCACCGACAGGCCGAGCGCCTGCACCCAGGGGGCGAAGTCGTCGGCCAGGATCTTGTCCGCCTCGGCGGTGGTGAGGGTCCTCCCGTCATGGTGACCGCCGGGGCGCGCGGTGTCAGGGCCTCGGCCGCCGTGCTGTCACGGCTGTCACGGCTCTCACGGCTTGGTCTCGTGGGCGTGCAGCGCCCGCTGCATCAGCTCCGCCAGGTGCAGCGCCCGCCGGCCGTCGGCCAGCTGGGCGATCTGGGTGCGGCAGCTGAAGCCGTCCGCGAGGACCACGGTGTCCGGTCCGGCGGCGCGGACCTCCGGCAGCAGGACGCGCTCGGCGATCGCCACCGACACCTCGTAGTGGCCGAGCTCGAAGCCGAAGTTGCCGGCCAGCCCGCAGCACCCCGAGTCCAGCACCCGGTTGGTGACGCCCATCCGCCGCTCCACCCGGCGGTCCGCCGCGCTGCCGAGCACGGCGTGCTGGTGGCAGTGGGTCTGGGTGACCGCCTCCACCGGCAGCTGCGGCAGCGGTGCGTCGGGCGCGTACTCGTCGACGAACTCCGCGAAGGTGCGGGTCCGTTCGGCCAGCGGGCGGCCCTCGGCGCCGAGCAGCCGCGGCACCTCCTCGCGCAGCGTCGCGGTGCAGCTCGGGTCGAGCCCGACCACCGGCGTGCCGGCCGGCAGACCGGTGGCGGCGAGCGCGGCCAGGCTGCGCCGCATCACCCGCCGGGCGCCGGGGAGTTGGCCGGTGGAGTACCAGGTCAGGCCGCAGCAGACCGGTCCGGCCGGCAGCCGGACGTCGAAGCCCAGGTGCTCCAGTACCTCGACGGCCGCGCGCAGCACCTCCGGCTGCAGGTGGTTGGCGAAGGTGTCCGGCCAGAGCAGGACGGGCGGCGCGCCCGCCGGGGCCGGACGGGCGGCGCGGTGGCGCCGGTACCACCGGGTGAAGGTCTCCGGCGGCAGGACCGGCAGCACCCGGCGCGGGTCGATCCCGGCGAGCCGCTTGAGCGCGCCCGCCGCCGGGGACCGGGCGACGGTGTTGGCCAGGGCCGGCGCCAGGCCGGGGGCCAGGTCAGCGCCGCGCAGCCAGAGCGGCAGCCGGCCCAGCGCGTAGTGCGCGACGGGCCGCGGCCGGTGCCGGTAGTGCTGGTACAGGAACTCGGTCCGGTAGGTGGCCATGTCGACGTGCACCGGGCAGTCGCTCGCGCAGCCCTTGCAGCCGAGGCAGAGGTCCAGGGCCTCGCGGACCTCGGCCGAGCGCCAGCCGTCCGGGATCGCGCCCCCGCTGCGGCCGCCGCCGCGCAGCATCTCGGCGAGCAGCCGGGCGCGGCCGCGGGTGGAGTGCCGTTCCTCGCCGGTGGCCATGTAACTGGGGCACATCACCCCGGTGTCGGGGTCGACGCACTTGGCGACGCCCACGCAGCGGCGCACCGCCTTGGCGAGGCTGCCGTCGTCCTGCTCGTACGGCAGGGCGAGCGGCAGCGCGGGCTCCGGGCCGGTGAACCGCAGGTCGGCGTCGAGCGGGCGCGGATCGACCAGGGTGCCCGGGTTGAGCAGCTGCTCCGGGTCCCAGATCCGCTTGAACTCCCCGAACAGGCCGATGATTTCGGGCGGGTACATGCGCGGCAGCAGTTCGCCGCGGGCCTGCCCGTCGCCGTGCTCCCCGGAGAGCGAACCCCCGTGCGCGACCACCAGATCGGCGGCCTGCTCCAGGAACTCCCGGAACACCAGAACCCCGTGGGGCCGGGCGAGCGGGAAGTCGATCCGCAGGTGGACGCAGCCCTCGCCGAAGTGCCCGTACGGCACGCCGCGCAGGCTGTGCCGGCGCAGCAGTGCGCGCAGGTCGCGCAGGTAGTCGCCGAGCCGTTCCGGCGGGACGGCGGAGTCCTCCCAGCCGGGCCACGCCTCGCCGCCTCCGGGCAGCCGGGTGACGATGCCGGCGCCCGCCTCGCGCACGCTCCACAGCCGGCGCTGCTCGGCGGGGTCGGTGACCACGGCGACGCCGGCGGTGCGTTCGCGCCGGACGGCGTCGGCGAGCCGGCGGGCCGCGTCCAGCGCCTCGGCCGCCGTCGCGCCGCCGGTCTCCAGGAACAGCCAGCAGGCGCCGTCGGGCAGCCGGTCCAGGGCGGGCGGGCGCGGCGCGGCCGCGAGCAGAGCGGCGAGCAGGTCGGCGGCCATGCCCTCGACGGTCAGCGGGCCGAGCGGCAGCAGCGCGGGGACGGCGTCGGCGGCCGCCGTCTCGTCCGGGTAGCCGGCCAGCACCAGGGCCCGGGCGGGCGGGTCCTCGACCAGCCTGACGGTGGCGCCGAGCAGCAGCGCGCAGGTGCCCTCGGTGCCGGTGAGCGCGCGGGCCAGGTGGTGGCCGCGCTCGGGCAGCAGCGCGTCCAGCGGGTAGCCGGAGACCCGGCGCGGCAGCGCGGGCATGCCGCGGCGGATGACGGCGAGGTTGCGGTCGGTGAACTCCTGGAGCCGGTGGTGGAGTTGACCGGCCCGCCCGGGCAGGGCGGCGAGCGCGGCGCGCTCCCCGGGGCCGAGCGGGCCACCGACGGTCAGCTCGGTGCCGTCGGCGAGCAGCAGGTCCAGCGACTCGACGTTGTCGGCCGTCCGGCCCCAGGCCACCGAGTGCGCCCCGCAGGAGTCGTTGCCGATCATGCCGCCGAGGGTGCAGCGGCTGTGCGTGGACGGGTCCGGCCCGAACCGCAGCCCGTGCGGGGCGGCGGCGCGCTGCAGGTCGTCCAGCACGGTGCCCGGCTCGACCCGCGCGGTGCGGCGCTCCGGGTCGACGTCGAGGACGGCGCCCAGGTGGCGGCGGAAGTCGAACACCACCGCGCCGGGGCCGATCGCCTGCCCGCCGATGCTCGTCCCGGCGCCGCGCGCCACCACCGGCACCCGGTAGCGGCGGCAGAGTGCCAGCGCGGTGCGCACGTCGTCGAGGTCGGCGGGCTTGACGACGCCGAGCGGCAGTTGGCGGTAGTTGGAGGCGTCGTGGCTGTAGACGGTGCGTTCGGCCGCGCCGAAGCGGACCTCGCCGCGCAGCACGGCGGACAGCTCGCGGGCCAGGTCGGTGCCGGGCGCGGTGTCGGGTCGGCTCACGGGCTGTCCTCCCGGGCGGTGGTGCCTGCCGGCGTCGAGTACGGCTGAGCCGATCATCGCAGCCGCGACCGGCGGGTGGTACCGGGAAAGGGCTGGCCGGGCACCCGGGGGCTCTGGCAGGGTCGGTGTCCGTGATCAACGACCCTCACGACGACGCCCGCCCGTTCCTCGCCCACCTGCCGGTCGGCGAGCGCCTCCCGATCCCCGAGGACGCCGCACCGGCCTGGGACATCTTCCCGTACGAGCCCTCCGAGGGCGGCGAGCTGCGGGTGCGGCCGCTGGCCGCCCCCGAGCTGCCCGAGCCGCCCCGGCACGGCGAGGCCGGCCCGGCGGAGTGCGGCGAGTGCGGCCGACCGGACGAGGATTTCGTCTGGACCGACGAGCACTGGCGCCTGCGGGCCTACGGCCAGCCGCACGGCCTGCCCGCCGTCCTGCTGCTCAACCCGCGCGGCCACCACGACCTGCTCGACCTCCCGCCGGCCCGGGCCGCCGAACTCGGCCCGGTGCTCCAGCGCGTCGAGCGGGCGATCCACGCCCTCGGCGGCGTCGGCCGGGTCCACGTGAGCCGCTGGGGCGACGGCGCGGCCCACCTGCACCTGTGGCTGATCGCCCGGCCCGCCGGACAGCGCCAGCTGCTCGGCTCCACCCTCCCGCTGTGGATGGACGTCCTGCCGCCCCTCCCGGACGACGTCCGCGCCGACACCCTGCGCCGCATCGCCACCACCCTCGCCACCGACGGCGGCACCGCCCACGCCTGACCACCGGCCCGCCGGCGCTAGCGGCGGCGGGCCGCTCCGGTGAGGGTGCCGGCGGCGATGTGGGAGAGCTTGGCGACCTCGAAGGCCGGGTAGGCGCCGCCGGCCAGCAGGGAGAACTTGACGCCCTCGCGGCCGGCCGGGCGGCGGTGGCCGGCCGGCTGGAAACGGCGGTGGTGCTCGGCCGCGCGGTGGAAGAACTGCGGGCGCTCGGCGCGGGCCACGCAGCCCGCGAGGTCGAAGACGAACAGGTAGTGCCGGATCATCCGGGTGAACAGCGCCTCCCGCACGGCGTCCGGGGCGTCCAGCACGTCCAGCAGCGCGAAGGTCCGCTCGTACTGGTCGAAGATGTCGAAGCTGCCGCTGCCGGGTGAGCCGGTCGGGTGGACGGTCTCCCGGCGGCGCAGCTGCACGCAGGCGCGCGGAAGGACGGCGATCCGGCCGGCCGTCAGCATCGCCCGGTGCACCGGCGGGATCTCCTCGTAGGTGCCGTCCGGGAAGGCCAGCCCCTGCTGCAGCCAGTGCGCGCGGGAGACCAGGCGGTCCCAGATCAGCGCGGGCGCGCCCAGCAGCTCCGGGCGCTCCATCGGGCCGAACACCTCGCCGCCGGCCCCGGCGAGCAGCGCCTCGGCGCCGCCGGGCCAGTCCCGTCCGCCGTGCTGCCGGGTGTGGCCGAAGAGCAGCACGTCGACCGGTCCGGTCCGGGCCAGCCGGTCGGCGAAGGCGCCCAGGGCGTCGCGGGCGAGCAGGTGGTCGGCGTCGAGGAAGAGCAGGTACTCGCCCCGGGCGTGGGCCGCGCCCGCGTTGCGGCTGACGCCGACGCCGACCGCCGCGTCCAGGCGCAGCACGGAGACCTGCGGGTGACGGGCCGCGTAGCGCTCGGCGAGCTGCGCGGGGCACTCGGGGGAGCGGTCGGCGACCACCAGCACCTCGAAGTCGCGGACGGACTGGGCGAGCAGCGAGTCCAGGCAGTCCGCCAGCTGTTTCCGCTGGTCGTAGGCGGGGACGACGACGCTGATCAGGGGTGAGGGCATGACGCCGGAGCGTAGGAGCGCCCGCGGACGGTGGCAAAGCCCTGACGGTCCGTAGGTGGGGCAATCCAGGGCAAAACGTCCGGACGTCCGCCAGATCTTCACCGGCTGCTCCGGGCGCGTCCACGTCAGGACCGGGGTCCCCCCGCCGGGGCCGTCCCGACACGCGCCCTCACCCGGCGGCGGGCGGGCTGGAGGCGTCACGACGGCCGGACGCGCACGGAGGCGTGCCTTGGAACAGCTGACGCGGCCACCCCGGGCCGGCGAACTGACCGCCTTCCTGGCCCGGCTGACCACCGTGCGGCTGCGCAACAGCGGCGAGGGCGTCGAGCAGCCGGAGCCGGCGGTCGAGGGCGCCGCCCGGGATCGTCCTGTTCTCCCTCGGCTTCGCCCCGCTGATGCAGCCCACCTGGTGGGAGATCGGTTCCACCGCGGTGCCGGCCTCGGCGAGCGCCGCCCTCGTGCTGGTGGCGGGCCGCCTCCCCCGGCTGGGCCCGGTGCTGCCGCTGGCGGCGGCCGTGCTGGTCCCGGTGGTCACGCTGCTGGTCTTCGCCCGCACCCCGGCGCACGGCGGACCGGTGCTGATCATGCTGCCCGCGCTGTTCTTCTTCGTCCCCGGCGACTACCTGAGCGCGGGCACCGCCGAACTCGCCGCCGGACACCTCACACCGGGCGCGGTACGGCTGGTCAACGCGGCGTTCCCGCTGCTCCAGCTGTACGTCGGGGTGCTGATCGGACTCGCCGTCACCGGCCGCGACCGGCAGGCGCTGTTCGACCCGACGGCCGCCCAGGACCTGCCGCGCCGGGCGCTGTTCACCGCGTGGACCGTCTTCACCGCGGGCACCGTGCTCGCCTTCGCGATCCCCGCCCGGTTCGGACCGGTGCTGCTGCTCCTGGTCTACCTGACGGTGGCGGCGCAGAGCCTGGCCACCTGGCTGGCCGGCGAGGTGGCCGGGACGTTCGCGGCCGCGGTGGTCCCCGGCGCCGTCGCGACCCGGATCGCCGCCACCCGGCCGGGCGCGCCGCCGCGGCTGATCCTGCTGCTGCCCGGCTTCTTCACGCTGACCGTCGGCTCGCTCGGCATGCGCGGCCTCACCGACCTGGCCGGCGGCCACCCCATCGCGGGGTTCCGCGACCTGACGGAGCTGGTCACCCTGGTGACGGCGATCGCGGTCGGCCTGGTGGCGGGCGGCGTGGTGGCCGGCGCGCGGCCCGGCGACCGAGGGCGGCGGCGCGGGCGGTTCAGACGGCGTGGGCCGCCCGCGTCCGGGCCTCGGCGGGGGCGGCGGCCAGCTCGCGGACGTACCAGTCGAGGCGGCTGCCGGTCGGCTCCGTCACCCGTCCGGTGTACCGGAAGCCGGCCCGCCGGGCGACGGCCGCCGAGGCGAGGTTCTCCGGGTCGACCCGGATCACGCCCTCGCTCGCGCCCTCCCGCGCCGCGTACCGGCACACCAGGTGCACCGCCCGGGTCACCAGGCCGCGCCCGCGCCAGGCCGGGTAGAGGCCGTAGGCGATGTTGACCTGCCCGGGGGCGAGGCACGGCATCGCGAACCGCAGGTCGATCGTGCCGGCCAGGACCGGCTCCGGTCCGGTCCGGATCCCGAACACCCGGGCCGGCCCCCGGTACGCCCACTGCGCGGTGCAGCGCCGCACGTACTCCTCGGTGCCCGCCCGGGTGCTCGGCCCGCCGTTCAGCCAGCGCACCAGCAACTCGTCCTCACCGGCCAGGTGCGCGTCGATGTCCGCCGCCCGGAACGGCGTGAGCGTGACGACCCCGTCGGAGAGCCTCACTTGATCCATGGATCCCACTCTGGCGTTTCGCACACGCACCCGGCCACCACGATTTCGGCCAGCTCGCGGCCCCCTCCGGGCGCTGCGGGGGCGCGGTTCAGGACCTGCCGCGGTCAGGAACCGAGCTGGATGCCGTCCGCACCGCCGTCATGACGGCGACGACCTTCCGCGGCCTCGCGACCATCCGCTGCCACGCCGAGGACCTCGCGGCCGCCCGTGCCTGGTACACGGGGGTGCCGGGCATCGAGCAGTGCTTCGAGCGGCCCGACCACGTGGAGTTCCGGCTCGGCGACCACAGCCGGGAACTGGGTATCTCCCGTACTCCCTCCGCCCCCGCCGGCGTGGTGGCCTACTGGCACGTGGCCGACGTGGCCGACGTGGACGCGGTGCCGGCCCGGCTGCTGGAGCTGGGCGAGGCGCCGCACGAGCCGCTGTGCGACTACGGGGCGTTCCGGGCGGGCGCGGCTGAGCGGCGCGCCGAGCCCGCGGGCCGGGTGGCCTGCGGGCTCGGGAGGGGGACCGGGGGTCGGCTCAGTACCAGTGGTGGGACTGCCAGAACGCCCAGGCGCCGCACGGGCTGCCGTAGCGGGAGTTCATGTAGTTCAGGCCCCACTTGATCTGGGTGACCGGGTTGGTGCGCCAGTCGGCGCCGGCCGAGGCCATCTTGGAGCCGGGCAGCGCCTGGACCAGGCCGTAGGCACCCGAGGAGGGGTTGGTGGCGGTGACGTTCCAGCTGCTCTCGCGGGACACGATGTTGTTGAAGCACTGGAGCTGGCCGGCCGGGACGATCTGGGCGGCGATCTCGCGCGGGCTGCCGGAGTAGGCCGGCTTGCTGTTCAGGGCGGAGCGCTCCTGCGAGCGGGAGGCGGCGGCCTGGGCGTCGGCCTTGGCCTTCGCCTCGGCCTGGGCGGCGGCCTCGGCCTGGGCCTGCGCGGCGGCCTGCGCCTGGGCGGCGGCGTCCGCCTCGGCCTGCGCGGCGGCAGCGGCGGCGGCCTGGGCCTCGGCCTGCGCCTGGGCGTCCGCCTGGGCCTGGGCATCCGCCTGGGCCTGGGCATCCGCCTGCGCCTGGGCCTGCGCCTGGGCGTCGCCGGTGGCGCCGACCACCGCGGCGGCGGGGGCCTCGGCGACGGCGGTCCCGCTGTCCGGGATGGCGAGGGCGGCGGTGGCCGCGCTCGCCACCACCAGGGTGGTGAGGCCGGTGATCAGCGAGTTGCGGCGGGCATGGCTGAGCTGCATGGAGCGGACGATCCTTTTCCGTCGGGGTGCCGTCGGGGCGTCGCCGGCCGTGCGGGCGCGCCGTGCCCCGGGCGGGGCGGCGGCGTGCGGGACGGCCGTGCTGCGTGCCCCGGTGCGGACGGCGGCGGGGGCGGACGGGGTGCGCGGCGGGGGGGACCGGCCCGCGCTGCCCGGCGACGGGCCATTCTTGGCAGAGCCCGCCACGGGCGGCAAAGCCGTCCACTACGACGGGCGGTAGTGGAGCGAGTGGCCGGGAACGGCGAAGCGCCCGCTCGATGGCGGGCGCTTCGTACGGTTTTGTCCGTTTTGATGAATCAATGGGTGGATCGCCGGGACCGTCGGCGAACGATCGGCCCGAACCGGGCCGCCGCCTGCGTTGTTCCGGCCCTCCGCCGCCCGGCCGTCCGCGCGGCCGCTCACCGGACGGCGCGCCGCGGGCCCCCGGCGGCGCGCCATCGCGCGGCCGTCCACTATCGACGGCAGTAGACCGCCGGGCTCCTGTGGGGGGCCTCACACGCGGGCGGCGGCGAGCCGGACGCAGGGTGACGGAGTGCTCACGCCCGCCGGTGCGGGTTCGGCCCCACCGGCGGCGGTGCGGCGGTGTACGGGTTGCCTTCGACGGGGACGTCGGCGTACGGGTTGCCCGTGACGGGCCGCTGCGCGCCGTACTCCGGCAGTCGCGGGACGGCCGCCGCGCCGGGCGCCGGCGCGTCCGGCTCCCCGTCGCCCTCCCCGTCGTCCTCCTCCGGCGCGCGCGCCGGCTCCTCCCCGACCGGCACCAGGTCCCGGGCCAGCAGGGTGGCCCCGGCCACCGCGCCCGGCATGGCGACCACCGTCACCAGCGGGACCAGGAACCCCAGCACCAGCGGCACGCCGAAGCCGAGGGCAAGACCGGGCCGTCCGCGCAGCAGCCGCAGCCGCTCGCGCTGCGGCACCCCGCGCCGCTGCAGTCCGACCGAGGTCAGCTCCAGGGTGAGGAAGAAGCCGGAGACCAGGAAGCCCAGCACCGGCACCACGGTCTGCCCGATCACCGGGATGAACCCGGCCGCGAACAGCAGCACGCCGAAGCCGCCGGCCCGCACCAGGACGAAGAGGCTGTCCCGGGCCGCCACCACCAGCTCGCGCCAGAGCGGAACCTCCGGCGGGGTCGGCGCGCCGCCCTCGGTCTCGTCGACCTTCTCGCACAGCTGCTCGTAGAACGGCTGGCCGACCAGCAGGGTGACCGCGGTGAAGGTGAGCACGGACAGCAGCAGCCCGCCGACGAAGACCAGCGCGGCGAGCGTGGTGCGCAGCAGGTCCTGCCAGAACGAGGACCAGGAGTCGGCGAACGGGGTGGCCCACTCGGCGAGGTCCCCGGCCCAGCCGCCGAGGAAGAACAGCGCCACCGCGTAACCCGCCAGGGTGATCAGCGCCGGGATCATCCCGAACGCCCACCAGCGGCCGTGCCGCCCCACCCACTTCTGGCCCTTGGCCAGGTATCCCATCCCCGCCACAAGATCTCGCATGAGGGGAAAGGGTAGGGGGCGGCGGGTCGCCGGGTCATGTCCGCCGCGTCACGGATCGGCACCGGAAACCGGGCCGGGCCCGGAAACGGGGCCGGGCCCGGGAGCCTCCGCAACGGCTCCCGGGCCCGGTGTCCACGGACGGTGCTGCGCGCCGGCTCAGGATGCCGGCGCCACCGCCGCGGCCCGCCGCCGGCGGCCCACCACGGCCGACGCCGCCAGCACGATGGCCGCGGCGACCAGCGACAGGTACATCTGCTTCCGACCGTCGGCGTCGGTGAACATGTACACCACCACGAACCCGATCATGCCGATCGCGGCCCAGGTGAGGTACGGGTACAGCCACATCCGCACGGTCAGCCGCTCCGGGCACTCGCGCTCGAGGATCCGGCGCATCCGGAGCTGGGAGAAGCAGATCACGAGCCACACGAAGAGCGCCACCGCGCCGGACGAGTTCAGCAGGAAGGCGAAGACGGTGTCGGGCGAGGTGTAGTTGAAGAACACCGCCACGAAGCCGAACACCACCGAGGAGAGGATCGCCACCCGCGGCACGCCGCGCTTGGTCACCGTGGCGAAGGCCTTCGGCGCGTCGCCGCGCCGGCCGAGCGAGAAGGCCATCCGGGAGGCGGTGTACATGCCCGAGTTGAGGCAGGACAGCACGGCCGTCAGCACGATCACGTCCATCACCCGGCCGGCGCCCGGGATGCCCACGTGCTCCAGCACCGCGACGTACGGGCTGCCCTTGACGGCGGCGGAGTCCCACGGCAGCAGGGTCACCACGAGCAGGATGGAGCCGAGGTAGAAGATGCCGATCCGCCAGATGACGCTGTTGGTCGCCTTGCTGACCGCCTTCTCCGGGTCCTCGGACTCGCCGGCGGCCAGGGTGACGATCTCGCTGCCCATGAAGGCGAAGACGACCGTCAGCATGCCGGTGAACACCGCGCCCACGCCGTGCGGCAGGAAGCCGCCGTGACCGGTCAGGTTGGAGGTGCCGACCGCGTGGGTGCCCGGCAGCAGGCCGAACACCGCCAGCGTGCCGACCACCAGGAAGGCGGCGATCGCCACCACCTTGATCCCGGCGAACCAGAACTCGAACTCGCCGTAGGAGGCGACCGAGCCCAGGTTGGTCGCGGTCAGCACGGCCATCACGATCAGCGCGAACGCCCACTGCGGAACGCCCGGCATCCAGTTGTTGAGGATCTTGGCGCCGGCGGTGGCCTCGACGGCCAGCACCACGACCCAGAAGAACCAGTACAGCCAGCCGATGGTGAACCCGGCCCAGCGGCCCAGCGCCCGGTCCGCGTAGGCCGAGAAGGAGCCGCTCTGCGGGTCGGCCGCGGCCATCTCGCCGAGCATCCGCATGACCAGGACGACCAGCACACCGGCCAGCGCGTAGGAGAGCAGGATGCCGGGACCGGTGGCGGCGATGCCCGCGCCGGACCCGACGAACAGGCCCGCGCCGATCACACCGCCGATGGCGATCATCGACAGATGGCGGTTCTTGAGTCCAGCCTTCAGGTGGCCGTCGCCGCCGGAGTGGTCGTTCGAGGAGCGGCCGGCCGGCGAGGAACCGGCTCGGGTGGTGGTGTCCGCACGCATCGTGAGGGTGCCCTGTGCCTTTCCAGCGCGGCCTGACCCTCGGCTCGAACGCCGGAGGGTGGGGGACGGATCCGCGCATTGCGGTGCAACCTAGTCGCTACCTCCGGCTATCGGAACAAGGCGCCCGGAACTGTTCGTTCAGCGGACGCAAAAGGCCAGCTCAGGGTGGGTGCGCGGAGGTCGCGGAAAGCTCAAATCTGACGCAGCGGCAGCAAGTTGGGGCCCTCCGGCGGAGTTTGTCAGGCGGCCGTCCATACTTTTCGGGTGATGATCGTCCTTGTGGTGCTCGGCGCCCTCCTCGTCCTCGCCCTGCTGGCCGTCGTCCACTGGTACCTCTGGCGCCGCCTGGTGCGCGACGTCTCGGTGCCCGGTGGCCGCTGGCGGCGGGCCGGCACGGTGCTCGCCGTCGTCCTGCCGCTGCTCTCGGTCGGCGCGCTGGTGGGCGGACGGCTGTTCCCGATGGCCGTCGAACGCTGGTTCGCCTGGCCGGGCTTCCTGTGGCTGCCGGTGCTGCTCTACCTGCTGATCGCGCTCGGCGTGGGCGAGCTGCTGCGGCCGGTGCTGCTGCGGCTGCCGGCCCGGCGCGCCGAACCGGCGGCGGTCGCCGTGGCCACGGTCGCCCGGGCGCCCCAGGCCGCCGAAGCCGTGCCCGCACCGGAGGCTGACGGTCCGTCGGCGCCCGCGGCCCCGTCGCCGGAGCGGCGGCTGTTCGTCGCCCGGGCGATCGCCCTCGGCGCCTCCGGCGCGGCGGCGGCGGTGGTCGGCACCGGCACCTACGGGGTGCTGCGCGGCCCCCGGCTCAAGCACGTCACCGTCCCGCTCGCCAAGCTGCCGGCCCGCGCCCACGGCTACCGGATAGCCGTGGTCAGCGACATCCACCTCGGCCCGATCCTCGGCCGCGCCCACACCCAGCGGATCGTGGACACCATCAACGCCGCGCAGCCCGACCTGATCACCATCGTCGGGGACCTGGTCGACGGCACGGTGCCCGAGCTGGGCCGCGACGCCGAGCCGCTGGCCCGGCTGCGGGCCCGCGACGGGGCGTTCTTCGTCACCGGCAACCACGAGTACTTCTCCGGCGCGGCGCCCTGGGTGGACTTCGTCCGCGAACTGGGCGTGCACCCCCTGCAGAACGCCCGGGTGGAGCTGGGCGGCTTCGACCTGGCCGGGATCAACGACATCGCCGGTGAGCGGGAGGGCGACGGCCCTGACTTCGGCAAGGCGCTCGGCGACCGCGACCGGGACCGCACCGCCGTGCTGCTCTCGCACCAGCCGGTCACCATCCACGACGCGGTCCGGCACGGCGTCGACCTCCAGCTCTCCGGGCACACCCACGGCGGGCAGCTCTGGCCGGGCAACTACCTGGCGGAGCTGGCCAATCCGACGGTCGCCGGGCTGGAGCGCTACGGCGACACCCAGCTCTACGTGACCCGCGGCGCCGGGGCCTGGGGCCCGCCGGTCCGGGTCGGCGCGCCGTCCGACATCACCATCGTCACGCTGGCCTCGCTCCGGGCCTGAGCCGCGGGGCCGGGGAGCCGTCGGGGCCGATCGGCCGACGCGGGCGTCAGACCTCGGTCACGTCCAGCAGGACGATCCGCACCGCGTCCGCCGGCCGCCCGGTGAGCCGGGCGGCCAGGATCGCCGGGATGTCGCTCTCCTGCGAGTACCCGGGCACCACGGTGACCTCGGCCCGCCGCACCCCCGCCGCGCCGGCCAGCGCGTACCGCACCCGGTACGTCGTCGCGGCCGGCGGCGGGGCCGGCCCGGTGCTCCGCGCCATGCGCCCACCTCCCGTCCCGCCGTCCATTGTCCGCCGGGCCCCTCCCGGGCCGCTCCCGGGCCGCTCCCGACCGCTTCGGGACGGGCCCCGGCGGCATCCTGTGGCCGAACGGGGCAAACCCGGGCAGAGTGGAATCCTCCGGGGCCGGGCGCCCGGCCGGCGCGACCCGCCGGGGCGGCTCCGGGAAGGAGCGACCCCATGCAGACCACCTGGAAGGGGACGATCAGCTTCGGCCTGGTCTCCATCCCCGTCCACCTGTACTCCGCCACCAAGGAGCACGACGTCCCGCTGCACCAGGTGCACGCCCGGGACGGCGGGCGGGTGCGCATGAAGCGGTACTGCGAACAGGAGGAGAAGGAGGTCCCGTACGCGGAGATCGCCAAGGGCTACGAGTCGCCGGACGGCCGGACCGTCACCCTCACGGACGAGGACCTCGCCGACCTCCCGCTGCCCAGCAAGAAGATCATCGACGTGCTGGCCTTCGTGGACGAGGGCGAGATCGACCCGCTGATGTTCTCCAAGGCCTACTACGTCGGCGTCGCCGACAAGGCCGCCGCCAAGCCCTACGCGCTGCTGCGCGACGCGCTGGTGGAGTCCGGGCAGATCGCCGTCACCAAGATCGCGCTGCGCACCCGGGAGTCCCCGGCGGTGCTGCGGGTGCACGACGGCACCCTGGTGCTGCAGACCTGCATCTGGCCCGACGAGGTCCGCCCGGCGGCCGGCATCGCGCCCGAGGAGAAGGTCACCGTGCGGCCGCAGGAGCTCAAGATGGCCCGCTCGCTGATGGAGACCCTCTCCGAGGACTTCGACCTCGACCAGTTGCACGACGACTACCAGCAGGCGCTCCAGCAGGTGATCGAGGCGCGGCTGCAGGGCGTCGAGGTGCCGCACGAGGAGGAGGCGGGGGCGGCGCCGGACAACGTCATCGACCTCATGGAGGCGCTGCGCAGCAGCCTGCGGCAGGCCAAGGACGCCCACCCGGGCCGGTCCCGGGGCGAGGAGGCGGGGGAGTCGGAGGACGCCGAGGAGGAGCCGGCCCCGCGCAAGCGCGCCGCCGCGAAGAAGAGCGCGGCGGCCAAGACGACCACGAAGACCATGAAGACCACGAAGACCACGAAGACCGCGAAGTCCGCCGCGAAGAAGACCACGACCCGGAAGTCCGCCACACCCCGGAAGGCCTCGTGACCTCCCCCTGATCCCCCCGGAGGCGATTCCCGATGGACCTCATCACCTACAAGGCCCTGGACACCGGCCCCGACGCACCGGAGCACCCGAGCTGGGCGCACCGGGCCCTGCACTGGCTCTGCAGCCTCACCCCGACGGCCGTCGTCTTCATGGTCGGCCTCTCGCTCGGCCTCGGCGCCGTCGCCTCCCAGGTGACCTGGCTGCCGATGCTGATCGTCTTCAGTGTCGTCTGGGGCGCCACCCTGCTCGCCCTGGTCGGCGTGTTCGTCCGCTGGCGGACGTCCCTGCCGGCCCGCCACCGGATGGCCACCTGACCGCGTCCGGACGGTGGCCCCGGCCCCGGCCCCGGCCCCGTGCGGGGCCGGGGCCGCCCGTGCGTCCCCTCAGCCCTTGAACAGGTTGTGGCCGACGTCCGAGGGGACGATCTCCTTCACCGGGGTGCTGTCGTCGCCGGGGACGCGCGCGCCGGGCACCGGTTCGTCGCTCTCGCGGCGCAGCAGCACCACCCCGTGCTCGGCCCAGACCTGCCGGTAGCCGTGGGCGAGCAGCAGGTCGATCCGCTCGGCCTGCTCGGCCACCGTCTGGAACGGGAAGGTCCGGGTGTCGGAGCGGATCAGGACGTAGTCACGCCCGCGCGGGGTGGCGTCCACCAGGACGACGTCGGTACGGCCGACCAGCCGGGGCACCACCTGGTTGTCGGCCTCCACCAGCGCGCCGTCCGGGATCTGCTCGGCGCCCCGGACCAGCGCGGCGTTGCTCGCCGAGGGGCGCCAGAAGGCCGGGGTGAGCACGCTGATCCCGCCGAGCACCAGGCTGCACACCAGCGAGCCCGCCACCACCGCCGCGCCCAGGCCGAGGGCGGCGTGCCGGCGGGTCCCGCCCCGGGCGTACAGGCCGCCGAGCACCTCCAGGGCGGCGGTGAGCAGCACCGGCCAGAGGAAGGCGTCGTAGTGGTGGGCGATCGACCAGTGGTTGGGGTTGTCGGACAGCACCCGCTCGGCGAGCAGCGGCAGCAGGCAGAGCGTGGTCGCGGAGCGCAGCGGCAGCAGCAGGAAGGTGCCGAACAGCCAGAGCACCAGCAGCGGCTTGACGGTGGCGTTGGTGGCGACCCGGACGAGCAGCAGCGGGTCGCTCAGCAGGTTGCCCAGCGCCGTCCCGGCGTCCGGGCCGATCGGGCCGTAGACCCAGTAGTAGTCCGGCTGCCCGCCCATCGCGGGGATCAGCCAGACGATGGCGAGCGCGGCGGCCAGCGGGCCGCCGATCAGCAGGCCGGCGCCGTAGGCGAGGCCGCGCCGGTCCCCGGCCCGCTCGCCCTGCCGGTCGCCGCGCGGGCGGCTGCGCCAGAGCAGGACGAGGCCGTAGACGCCGACCAGCAGGCCGAGGTCCTCCTTGGTGGCGCAGAGCAGGGCGGCGGCCAGGGCGGCGGCGCCGTAGCGGCGGGCGAGGCCGCGTTCGAGCATCAGCAGGGTGAGCGGGACGGCGAAGGCGACCTCGTGGAAGCCGCCTCGCCCGGCGGCCAGCAGCGGCCAGCCGAGGCCGTAGACCAGACCGGCCAGGTCGGCGACCCGGCGCACCGTGGTGGTGCCGTCCGCCGGGGCGTCGCCCGCGGCGCCGGCGGCCGGACGGGTGAAGCAGTGCACGGCGATCCGGCGGATCAGCGGGACGCCGGCCGCGAGCAGCAGCGCCTGGCCGAGGATCAGCGTGCGCGGGTCCTCCCAGATCCAGTACAGCGGGGCGAGCGCGGCCAGGACCGGCGAGAAGTGGTCGCCCAGCAGTGAGAAGCCGGGCGGGAACTCGTGGTGGTAGCTCTTGACCGGCGAGATCGGCAGGCCCAGATGGGCGTACCCGGCCACGCCCTGGTGGAAGATGCCGAGGTCGAAGCCGCCGAGCAGGACCGCCGACCACTGCTGCAGTCCGCAGGCCGCGGTCGCCGCGAAGCAGAGCAGGGTCAGGAGGGCGGTCCGGCGTCCGGTGAGCGGGCCGGTGCTGCCGGGCGTGGACGTGCGGTTGGCGCGCGGCAGCAGCGGACGGTTCGGACGGGTGGCGGGGCTGAGCCCGGTTTCGACTGGCACGGGATCCCTGAACTGGTCGGAGACGGGGGCTGGTTCGGAGGCGGGCGGACGGCCCGGGGCGACGGCCCGGGAGATCCGTCCGGCCCGGGCCGGCGGGTCAGCCGGCCCCGGGCGTGCCGGGCGCGGGCGCCTCGGCCGCCGTGGCCGCGGCGCCGGGCCCGCGCCGCAGCAGCGTGATGCCGTGGTCGCTGCGGACCACCAGGTAGCCGCTGCGCTTGGCGACGGCGACCTCCTGCCGCTCCTTGTCGGGAGACAGCGGCCAGCCCATCGGCTGGTCCTCGTCGACCACGATCCACTCGGCGCTGGACCACTGCTGCGGCCAGCCGAAGACGATGACCTCGCAGCGGTTGGTCAGCTGCGGCACCAGCCGGTTGGAGGCGGCGATCCGGGCGTCGTCCGGGACGGTGGCCAGCACCGACCGGGCGGCCTCGACCCGGGCCGGGGTGCGCCACAGGTCGAGGGTGAACAACTGGCTGAACGCGAAGCCGGGCAGCAGCGCGAGGGTGACCACCGCGCTGGCCGGCAGCGCCGCCCGGGCGAGCCACCGGGGCAGCACGCCGTCGCGCTCCCGGGACTTCACCAGGACGTGCACGAAGGCGGCGAAGACGATCGGCATCAGCACGGCGCTGTAGTGGTAGTTGGTGCCCCAGTAGGCCGGGTTGTTGGAGAGCAGCCGCCAGCCGAGGGTGGGCAGTGCGACGATCATCAGCGGCGAGCGGGCGGCCAGCAGCAGGGTGGGTGCGAGCAGCAGCAGGACGGTGGTGACCTTCTCGCCGGGGGTGACCAGGTCGAGCGGCAGGCTGAGCAGGCTCCGGCCGCCCGAGCCGCCGCTCAGGTTGTCCCAGTACGCGAAGCTGCCCCCGGGGCTCATCGCCGGGAGCAGCACCAGGAGTTCGAGCAGCGAGGCGCCGATGCCGAACAGCACGGTGGCCGCGCCGATCCGGCGGTCGCCGCGCCACAGGACGTAGGCCCCGACGGCGGCCACCGTGATGCCGAGGTCCTCCTTGACCAGCACCAGCGGCGCGGCCCAGAGGGCGGCGGCGGTCCAGCGGCGTTCGCCGAGCGCGGTGACCGAGAAGGCGATCAGCGGCACCGCGAAGGTGATCTCGTGGAAGTCGAAGCCGAGGGCCGAGGCGAGCCCCCAGGAGAGCCCGTAGCCGAGGCCGGCGACCAGCGCGGTGGCTGTCCCGGCGCCGCGCAGCGCCCAGCGGCAGATCGGTACGGCGGCGAGGGCCACCAGGGCGGACTGGGCCAGCAGCAGGGTCTTCGCCGAGGGCCAGAGCCAGTAGAACGGGGCGAGGGCGGCGAGCACGGGCGAGAAGTGGTCGCCCAGCAGGTTGAAGCCGGGGCCCTTGAGTTCGACGATCGGGCCGCGGCCCTCGGCGTAGCCGCGGACGCCCTGTTCGAAGATTCCGAGGTCGTACCCGCTGGTGAGCAGGAGATCGTGGCGGCGGACGGTGAAGAACGCGTAAACCAGGAACAGCGTGAGGGCGATCGCCCAGGGAATGAACCGCACCCGCCGGTCGGCGGGGGATAACGTGGCCGACTGTTCGTCACCCTCCGTCCTGCGATGGAGTGCTGATGTGAGTGTACTAATTGTCACTGAACATCCCCGTCGTTCCGGGTGCGAGTGGTCGTGCGGCCGATTCTGGTCGGCTGTTCGATGGGGCGGGCGAGTTCGGCCAGGGGCGAACGCCGCCGAGGTGCGTCGACCCCAGGTCGGGCACCGTAGCATGGGGATGCCCTCCCCGGCGATCGAGGCGCCGGGAAGGGCATCCGTTTTCTGTCTGACCGTCACATCGGCGCCGGTCAGGGCGATTTGCGGAACTGAGTGGCAGTCACTTCCACTGCTGGTACGAGCCGCCGTTGCCGCCCAGCGTGTAGACGTTCCCGTTGGCGTTGCTGTCCAGGTACAGGCCGGTGGCCAGGTTCTGGTAGGTGTAGCCGTAGGTGGCGCGCCGCTTGACCCACTTCTGGTAGCTGCCGCCGTTGCAGCTCAGGGCGTAGACGTTGCCGTTGCCGTTGGAGTCGAGGCAGAAGCCGGTGGCCTTGTTCTGCAGCGTGAAGGTGGAGCCGCCCAGGTCGTTGGCGTACCAGCGCTGGTAGGAGCCGCCGTTGCCGGGGAGGGTGTAGACGTTGCCGTTGCCGTTGCTGTCGAGGTAGCGGCTGGTGGCGACGTTCTGGAGGGTGATCTCGGTGGCGGCGCTCGCCGGGCCGGCGGCCAGGACGGTCATGCCGCCGGCCAGCACGGCCGACGAGGCGACGAGGGCGGCGGCGCGCTTCAGGGGCTTCATCGCGATTCCTTCCCGTGGGTGACCGGCCCGTCGGCCGGTCGTCCCAGAACGTATCCGGAAATGCGCCGCCGCAAGGGTTTTCCCGGTTCGGGACCTGCCTCGTTCGGCCATGCGCAATGAAGCGTTTCAGATTTTATTCATATGAGCGGAATAATTCACGCCAGTTTGTCAACGAAGGGATTTTTGTGGAGGGCGTGTCCGCGCGTTGTGAAAGGCGGGGCTTTCCGCCGGCCGCGCCGCCGCCGGGGGAATCGGGCAAAGCGGAACAATCGTCTGTCCGGAAACTTGGCCGGATCCGGCCGGGGCGCACGGCCCCCGGCCGGGGCGCGCAGGGGGCGCCCGCTAGGCGACCCAGACGGTGGTGATGTTGCAGAACTCCCGGATGCCGTGGCCGGACAGCTCGCGGCCGAAACCGGAGCGCTTGACGCCGCCGAACGGCAGGGCCGGGTGCGAGGCCGTCATGCCGTTGAAGAACACCCCGCCCGCCTGGATGTCCCGCACGAAGCGCTCCTGTTCGGCCGGGTCCTCCGTCCAGACGTTGGAGCTGAGTCCGAACGGGGTGTCGTTGGCCAGGGCGACCGCCTCGTCCAGGTCGGCCGCCCGGTAGACGGTGGCGACCGGGCCGAAGGTCTCCTCGTGGTGGATCCGCATCTGCGGGGTGATGCCGCTCAGCACCGTCGGCTCGTAGAACCACCCGCCGTCCAGGCCCGGCCCGTCCAGGCCCTGCGGCCGGCGGCCGCCGCACTCCACCCGGGCCCCGCGCGCCCGCGCGTCGTCGACCAGCTCGGCCAGGTCGTCCCGCCCCTGCCGGCTGGCCAGCGGGCCGACCTGGGTGGCCTCGTCCATCGGATCGCCGACCTTGAGCGCCCGCATCGCCCCGGTGAACGCCTCGGTGAACCGGTCGTAGACGTCGGTGTGCACGATGAACCGCTTGGCGGCGATGCAGGACTGCCCGTTGTTCTGCGCCCGGGCCGTGACGGCGGTGGCGACGGCGGCGTCCAGGTCCGCGCTCGGCAGGACGACGAACGGGTCGCTGCCGCCCAGCTCCAGCACCGCCTTCTTCACCTCGTCGGCCGCCGTGGCCGCGACCGCCCGCCCGGCCGGCTCGCTGCCGGTGAGCGTCACGGCGGCCACCCGGGGGTCGCGGATCACCTTCTCCACCGCCTCCGAGCCGATCAGCAGGGTCTGGAAGCAGCCCTCCGGGAAGCCGGCCCGGTGGAACAGCTCCTCCAGCGCCACCGCCGTGCGCGGCACGTTGGACGCGTGCTTGAGCAGGCCGACGTTGCCGGCCATCAGCGCCGGCGCGGCGAACCGCACCACCTGCCAGAACGGGAAGTTCCACGGCATCACCGCCAGGACCACGCCCAGCGGCCGGTAGCGCACGTACGCGCGGGCCGCGCCGGAGTCGGCCACGTCGGCGGGCTCGGGGTGCTCGTCGGCCAGCAGCGCCTCGGCGTTCTCGGCGTACCAGCGCATCGCCTTGGCGCACTTGGCGGCCTCGGCGCGGGCGGCGGTGAGCGGCTTGCCCATCTCCTCGGTCATCGTCCGGGCGACGGTCTCGCGCTCCTGGTCGAGCAGGTCGGCGGCGCGGCGCAGCAGGCCGGCGCGCTGGGCGAAGGAGGTGGTGCGGTACGTCCGGAAGGCCGCCTCGGCGCGGGCCAGCCGCTGTTCGAGGCCGGCCGGGTCCAGCGGTTCGAAGGTCTCCAGGGTCTCGCCGGTCGCGGGGTTCACGCTTGCGATGGGCATCGGCGCCCTCCCAGGGGGTGCGCGGAGTGGACGGGTCGGTCCTCCCACCCTCGCCCACCGCCCGCGCGCGGGCACGCCACCGCCGCCCGGCGTGTCCCGCCGGGCGGTGGTGCGCGGACCGTGGAACTACTCCGGCAGCGACTCGGCGCGGGCCGCCGCCCCGCGGGCACGGGCGCCGGCCCTGGTCCGGCCGGCGGTGACCAGGCGGTTGGGGAAGCGGTGCAGGTACTCCGCCTCCAGCTGGCCGGTCCGCAGGGTGTGGCGCTTGAGCGCCTCCTCGGAGCCGTACAGGAAGGTCTCGTGCCTGGTCCGGTGCAGCTGTTCCAGCTCGTGCACCAGGGTGTCGTTGTCCAGGGCGTGCGGGGAGATGCCCTCGGGCCTGGCGTGCGGGGCGTCGGGGTGCCGCATGTCCACTCCCTCCTCGGCGGGAACCGGGAACAGGAAACCCCCCGAGTACCCGGTGCCCCGCCCGCCCCTCCGGTACACCCGCCCGTGGGTCGCACCATGGACAAGAATTCGCGTACAAGGACTGTTGCACAAGAGCTCTTGTGGTTATCCTCGCCGCATGACCGAGCCGACAGAGCCCACCGAGGCCACCGAGCCCACCGCGTCTCAGCAGCCCGCCGCCGGGCCCGCCGCGGGCGGTGTCCGGCAGATCGCCGACTCCCGCGTCCTGGCCGCCCTCACCCACCCCGTGCGCCGCCGCCTGCTGGACCTGCTCACGGTGGACGGCCCCGCCACCGTCGGCCTGCTCGCCGAACGCACCGGCCAGGCCGTCGGCAGCATCAGCCACCACCTCAAGGTGCTGGTCGGCGCCGAGCTCGTCGAGGAGGCCCCGGAGCTGGCCCGCGACCGGCGCGAGCGCTGGTGGCGCCCGACCGCCGGCACCCCGCGCTGGCGGCGCGCCGACTTCGCCGCCGACCCGGCCGCCGAGGCCGTCGCCGACGCGGCCGGCTCGCTCCAGCTGGAGCGCCAGGCCGCCCTGGTGCGCGGCTGGTCCGCCGCCCGCGACGACTACCCCGAGCCCTGGCGGGAGGGCTGCGCCGTGGCCACCGAGACCTGGCTGCGGCTCACCCCGGAGGAGGCCCGCGAGCTCGCCGGCGAGCTGGTCTCGGTGCTGGCCCGGTGGGCCGCCCGGCCGGTCCCCGAGGACGGTCGGGCCCGGGAGTCCGTGTTCGCCTTCGCCCACAGCGTCCCGGCCCGGCCGTGACGGACACCGGTCCGCGGGGCGCGCCCCGGTTACCCGCCGGCCTGTTCGCCCACCGCGACTTCCGGCTGCTCTGGGCGGGCGAGACGGTCAGCCGCCTCGGCTCCGCCGTCACCGCCGTCGCCCTGCCGCTGGTCGCGGTGGTCGCGCTGGACGCCGGGCCGCTCGCCACCGGGCTGCTGAGCGCCGCCGTCTGGCTGCCCTGGCTGCTGATCGGCCTGCCGGCCGGGGTGTGGGTCGGGCGGTGGCGCCGGCGCACCGTCCTGGTCCGGGGCAACCTCGTCTCGGCGGCGCTGTACGCCTCCGTCCCGGCGGCCGGGTGGTTCGGCGTGCTGACCCTCGCCCAGTTGCTGCTGGTCGCCCTGCTCGCGGGGACCGCGGCGGTCTTCCTCGGCACCGCCCACCAGGCCTGTCTGCCGGACCTGCTGCGGCCCGAGCGGCTCACCGAGGGCAACGCCAAGCTCCAGGGCGGCGCCTCGGCCGCCCAGGTCGCCGGGCCGGGCGTGGCGGGGCTCACCGTGCAGGCCTTCGGCGCCGCCGCCGGGCTGCTGGTCGACGCGGCGAGCTTCCTGGTGGCGGCGGGCGCGCTGCTGCTGATCCGCGAGCGGCGGACGGCGGCTCCGGAGCCCGATCCGGCCCCGCTCGGCCGCCAGGTCCGCGAGGGGCTGACCTTCGTCCGCCGAGATCCGTACCTCGGCGCGCTGCTGCGCTACGGGGCCGTGGCCAACCTGGCGCTGGCCGGCTACCAGGCGGTGGCGGTGCTCTTCCTGATCGACGGGCTCGGTGTGGCCCCCCCCGGCGGTCGGCTGGCTGGGCGCGGCCGGGGCGCTCGGCGGCGTGGCCGGGGCGGCGCTCGCCCGCCCGGTCACCCGGCGCCACGGCACGGCGCGCGGCGTGCTGCTCGTCCTGCTCGCCGTCACCCCCTTCGGCCTGCTGCTGCCGTCCGCCCGGCCCGGCGCGGGGGTGCTGCTGTACGCGGCCGGGCTGGCGGTGCTGGTGGGCGGCGTGGTGCTCGCCAACGTGGTGCTCGCCGGCTTCCGGCAGCGCTACGTGCCGCCCGCGCTGCTCAGCCGGGTGGTGGCCACCTCGCTGGCCGCCGGCCAGGCCACCATCCCGCTCGGCGCGGTGACCGGCGGCGCCCTGGGACAGTGGCTCGGCCTGCGGCCGACGATGTGGATCATGGTCTCGCTGCTGGTGGCCAGTGCCGCCCTGCTCATCGCCTCGCCGCTGCGGCGGGTGCGCGACCTGCCCGATGCGTGGTCGGGGACCGCGGAATCGTAGGATGACCACTTCGTATCCATACCGCGATCCCCGGACAGGCACCGATGCCCCTCCCCAAGGCCGAACTGCACCTGCACATCGAAGGCACCCTGGAGCCCGAGCTCGCCTTCGCGCTCGCCGCCCGCAACGGCGTCACCCTGCCGTACGCGGACACCGAGGAGCTGCGGCGTGCCTACGCCTTCTCCGACCTGCAGTCCTTCCTCGACCTGTACTACGCGCTGATGGCCGTGCTGCGGACCGAGGAGGACTTCGCCGAGCTCGCCGAGGCCTACCTGGCCCGGGCGGCGGAGCAGGGCGTGCGGCACGCCGAGATCTTCTTCGACCCGCAGGCGCACACCGCGCGCGGGGTGCCGCTGGCCGTCGTGGTGGACGGCCTCGGGCGGGCGCTGGACCGCAGCGAGGAGCGGCACGGGATCAGCACCCGGCTGATCATGTGCTTCCTGCGCGACGAGTCCGCCGAGTCCGCGCTGGAGACCTTCGAGGCCGCCCGCCCCTGGTTCGGCGGCCGGATCACCGGCATCGGCCTGGACTCCGCCGAGGTCGGCCACCCGCCGGCCAAGTTCCGCGAGGTCTACCGGCGCGCCGCCGAGGCCGGCCTGCACCGGGTCGCCCACGCCGGCGAGGAGGGCCCGGCCGCGTACATCACCGAGGCGCTGGACGTGCTCGGGGTGGAGCGGATCGACCACGGGCTGCGCTGCCTGGAGGACCCGGCGCTGGTCGAGCGGCTGGTCCGGGAGCGGATCCCGCTCACCCTCTGCCCGCTCTCCAACGTCCGGCTGCGCTGCGTCGACACCCTCGCCGACCACCCCCTGCCCGCCATCCTCGACGCCGGCCTGCTGGCCACCGTCAACTCCGACGACCCGGCCTACTTCGGCGGCTACGCGGGGGACAACTTCGACGCCCTCGCCGAGGCCCTCGGCCTGGACGACGAGACCCTGCGGCTGCTGGCGGCCAACTCCTTCCACGCCTCTTTCCTCGACGAGGACCGGCGCGCCGCCCTGCTCGCCGAGGTCGCCGCCTACGCGTTCGCGCCCCGGGCCGCCGTCCGGGCGTAGTGCAGCAGGACCACGCCGCTGCCGAAGGCGCGGGTGGTCAGCAGCTCCAGGTCGGCCGGGGCGGCGTCGGGCGGGAAGATGCGCCGGCCCCGGCCGAGCAGGACCGGGTGGACGTAGACGCGGTACTCGTCGATCAGGTCCAGCTCGCGGAAGGAGGCGGCCAGCTCGCCGCCGCTCAGCGAGAGGTCGCCGGCCGCGGACGCCTTGAGCGCCGCGACGGCGGCCGGGGTGACCTCGGGCAGCACGGTGGTGTTCCACTCGGCGTGCCGCAGGGTGCGGGAGAAGACCGTCTTCGGCATCTCCCGCCAGATCCGGGCGAACTCGATCATCGGGGCGGTGGCGGCCGGATCGTGTTCGGCGGTCGGCCAGTAGTCGGCCATCAGCTCGTGGGTGACCCGGCCGGACACGAAACCGCCCAGCCGGGCCAGCTCCTCGTTGAAGTGGCTGTGCAGTTCGTCGTCGACGCGGGACCAGGAGATGTCACGCCCCGGCCCCTCGAAGCAGCCGTCGAGCGAGACGGACACGAACAGGACGATCCTCGGCATCACGGCCTCGCAGGGGTTCGCGGGAGCCGCCCGCCCCCGGGCCGGTCCGGCTCCGGGGGCGAGCGGGGGGCTCAGATCAGCGTGGACCAGTAGTACCAGAACCGCTTGAGGATCAGCAGCACGATCACCGCGTACCAGAGCGCCGGAACCACCCAGTGGTAGCGCGCCGCCTCCCGCACCACCGGCCGCAGGCCGCGCGGCACCGGGATGACGCCCGAGCGCAGGTTGTGCAGCGTGGTGTACCAGAACAGCGGGATCATCGCCGCCCACACCACCATGCAGTACGGGCAGAGCGCCCCGATCCGGTACAGCGCCTGGTACATCAGCCAGGTCACGAAGCCGATCCCGAACACCGTCCCGGCCTGCAGGCCCAGCCAGAACCAGCGCCGGTAGGCGGCGCCCGCCAGCAGCCCGGCGCCGACCGTGATCACCACCGCGAACCCGGCGAGGCCGATCAGCGAGTTGGGGAAGCCGAAGGCCTCGGCCTGGTCGCTGCGCATGACCGAGCCGCAGCTGATGATCGGATTGATATTGCAGTTCGGGACGTAGGACGGGTCCTTCAGCAGCCGGATCTTGTCCAGCGTGAGGACCGCCGAGGCGAACAGCCCCAGCGCGCCGCCGATCACCAGCAGCAGGGCGAACGGGCGGCTCGCGCCGTAGGTGCGGCGCTCGGCGGCGGCGGTCATCCGGTCACCTGCGCGACCATCGCGGTGAACTTCTCCGGCGGCACGGGGGCGCCGCCCGCGAAGACGTCGAGCTTCTGGCCGTTCAGCCGGACCGTCGGGGTGCCGGTGACGCCGCTCCTGTCGAAGGCCTTGTTCACCTGGTTGGCCCAGGGCAGGTAGGTGCCCTCCTGGACCGCCTTGACGAAGCCGTCGGTCTTCAGGCCCGGCACCTGGCCGGCCAGGTCGAGCAGGTGGTTGACGTCACCGAAGGCGTCGTCGCGCTCGTCCGGCTGGTGGGCGTAGAGCACGTCGTGGAACTGCTTGAACTTGTCCACGCCCTCGTTCAGCGCCGCGCCGGCGGCGGCCAGCGCGGTGCGCGAGCCCTTCCCGCCCAGGCCCTGGTCGAGGAAGGTCGCCAGGTGGTACTCGATCTTGTACGTGCCGGCGTCGGCGAGCTGCTGCATGGTCGACCCGGTGGTGGTCTCCAACTGCTCGCAGTACGGGCAGCGGAAGTCCTCGTAGACCTCCAGGGTGTGCGGGGCGTCGGCCTTGCCGTAGGTGATCACGGTGCCGTCCGCGCCGCCCGCGTTGGCCGGCACGACCAGCGGGCCGGAGGCGCCGGCGTCACCGGAGCCGGAGGAGCCGCCGACGGCGAAGGCCACGCCCGCGACGAGCGCGAGCACGGCGGCGGAGGCGGCGCCGACCACGGTCCGGCGGCGGATCCGGGCGGCCCGGTCGGCGCGCTCGCGCTCCGCGCGCATCCGCTCGGTGGCGGCCCGGCGCTCGGCCTTGCGGTCGGCGGCGGTCTTCGGGGTCTTCTTGGGGGAGGTGCTCATGGAGAAGTCGTCCTGGTGCTCGTGGAACGGCGTGCGGGCGCGGTGGCGGCACGGCCGGCCGAGGACCGGTGGACCCGCGGGTGCGCGGGGTCGCGGGTCGGTTCAGCGGGCCGGCGCGAACACCGGCGGCCCGCGCCGGACGGCGGGGCGCAGCACCACGGACTCGGCGGGCACCCGGACGCGGCTGGCGCGCGGGAACGGCACCCGGACCACCGGGCGGGCCGGCAGCGGGGCGGTGAGCAGCAGCACCAGCCGGCGGCCGGCCGCGGCGGCGAAGCGCTGGGCGAAGTCGCCGAGGATCCGCACCGAACGGGCCAGGCCGCACAGCGCGGCGTCGGCGCTGCGCAGCCAGGCGGCGGCGGCCAGGGCCAGCGCGCCGTGCAGGAGCAGCAGCACCACCAGCCCGGCCGGCCGGGAGAGGCCGTGGCCGAGCAGCAGCCCGCCGAGCGAGCCGCCGCCGCAGAGCAGCGGTTCGAGGCCGCGCGCGGTGCCGGGCGGCAGGGAGGGGCAGGTCGACTGGGCGAGGTCGAACAGGGCGCTCAGGCCCAGTTCCAGCGGAAGGAACACCGCCGCGACGGCCCGGAAGCCGCGCTCGCGGCCGGCCAGGGCGAAGGCCACCGCGAAGACGGCGGCGCCGGCCACGGCCAGCGTGCCGAGCGGCAGCGGACGGCCGGTGACGAGCACCTGGCCGAGGCCCGCGAGCAGCACGAGCAGCGCGGCGAAGATCGCCGCGCGCAGCGTCCTGGGGAGCGGGGCCGTGCTCATGGGTCCCGAGTGTGCCACAGGTGGCAGGCCGCGCGACGCGGCCCGCGGACTGCTGTGAAGATCCTCACCACCGCCTCTGAGCTGCGCTTACAGCCCGTTTACGTCCACGACCCCGGGGGCCCGGACGACCGGCGCCGGCGGCTCGGCCGCCGCCGTCACCCGGGCCTCGACCAGTTCCCGGAAGTGCTCAAGGTCGCTCCGCACGGCGCGTTCGACGGCCCCGGCGAGCGCGAAGCCGCGCGGCCCGCCGAACACCTCGTGCACCGCCCGCGGGTCGTACTCGACCCGGATCTGCACCCGGGTGTGCGCGCGGTCGAGCGGGCGCAGCGCGAAGGCGCCGTGCAGCGGCGGGCCGTCCAGGGTGCGCCAGGTCATCACCCGGCCGCGCCCCCGGTCGGTGATCTCGGTCTCGACGTCCCACTCGGTGCCGGCGATCTCCACTTCGAGGTGGGCGAGGTTGCGGCCGTGCGGCTGGGCGCTGCGCACGCCGTCGACGAAGCGCGGGTACTCGTGGACCCGGTGCAGCTGTTCCCAGGCGGCGAGCACCGGGGCCTCGACGTCGATCTGTTCCTCGAGCGTGCTCATGACGGAGCCGGACCTCCTCGGCTGGCGCGCGGGCCACCCCTCCAGCCTGCGCCGGGGCGCGCCGGACGGCAAAGGCGGCGAACGGGGGGACGGCGCGGGCGGGGGCGGGCGGGGAGCGGGTGGCTGGGCGAGACTGGGCGCATGCCGGAGCTGCCCGAGGTCGAGGCCCTGACCGCCTACCTGTCGGAACGGCTGACCGGGCGGGTGATCGCCGAGGTCCAGCCGGTGGCGATCAGCGCCCTCAAGACCTACGACCCGCCGGTGACCGCGCTGGCCGGTCTGACCGTCGGCCCGGTGGTGCGGCGCGGCAAGTTCCTCGACATCGAGGCCGGTGGCCTGCACCTGGTGGTCCACCTGGCCCGGGCGGGGTGGCTGCGCTGGAAGGAGGACCTGCCCGCGCTGCCGCCGCGGCCGAGCGCGCGCAACCCGCTGGCGCTGCGGGTGCGGCTGGCGGGCCCGGGGGCGGACGGCTTCGACCTCACCGAGGCGGGCACCAGGAAGGGGCTCGCGGTGTACGTGGTGCGGGAGGCGGCGGAGGTCCCGGGGGTGGCCCGGCTCGGCCCGGACCCGCTGGATCCCGGCTTCGACCTGGAGCGCTTCCGGGCCCTGCTGAGCGGCGAGCGGCGCCGGATCAAGGGCGTGCTGCGGGACCAGAGCGTGCTCGCGGGTGTCGGCAACGCCTACTCGGACGAAGTGCTGCACGCGGCGCGGATGTCCCCGTACAAGCTGGCGGCCGACCTGTCGCCGGAGGAGACGGAACGGCTGTTCGAGGCGCTCGGCACGACGCTGCGCGAGGCGGTGGAGCGCTCGCGCGGGCTGGCCGCGGGGGAGCTGAAGGCGGAGAAGAAGCTGGGCCTGCGGGTGCACGGGCGGACCGGGCAGCCGTGTCCGGTCTGCGGGGACACCGTGCGGGAGGTGTCCTTCGCGGACTCCTCGCTGCAGTACTGCCCGACCTGCCAGACCGGGGGCAGGCCGCTCGCGGACCGGCGGATGTCCCGGTTGCTGAAGTGAGACCGGTCCACCCGGAGTGCCCGGCCCGCGGGCCGGCCCCGCCCGGTGGTGGCAGTGGGCGGGGCCGGTGGCGGCCCGGGGACGGCCGGCAGTGGCTCAGATCTTTCGGGCGACGCCGCCCCAGTAGTACGCGGCGTACGGGTCCTCGGGCCGCTCGCCCTCCGGGTGCCAGGCCATCACCGGGGCGACGCCGGGCTCGACCAGCTCCCAGCCGTCGAAGAACCGGGTGACGTCCTCCTTGCTGCGCGGCACCAGGGTCATCCCGGCGGCGCGGGCGGAGGCGGTCACCTGGGCGACGGCGGCCTCGTTGAAGTCCTGGGTCGGGTGGGTGAGCGCCAGGTAGCTGCCGGCGGGGAGCGCGTCGCGCAGCGCGGCGACCTTGCCCCACGGGTCGTCCTCGTCGGCGATCAGCATCAGCACGGCGATCATCAGCAGGCCGACCGGCTGGGAGAGGTCCAGCGTCGAGTTGAGGGCCGGGTCGGCCAGCAGCTCGGCGGGCTTGCCCAGGTCGGCGTGGATGTAGGTGGTGCGGCTGGCCGGGGTGGAGACCATCAGCGCGCGGGCGTGGGCCAGCACGATCGGGTCGTTGTCGACGTAGACGACCCGGGTGCCCTCGCTCGCCGCCGAGGCGATCTCGTGGGTGTTCGGCGAGGTGGGGATGCCGGTGCCGAGGTCGAGGAACTGGCGGATGCCGTAGCGCTCGGCGAGGTGGCGCACGGCGCGGCCCTGGAAGGCGCGGTTCTCCTTGGCCTGCGCCTTCATGGTGGGCACGGCCTTCTCGATGGCCTGGCCCATCGCGCGGTCGGGCGGGAAATTGGTCTTGCCGCCCAGCCAGTAGTCGTACACCCGGGCGGAGTGCGGGGTGCTGGTGTCCACCCCGTACTTCTCCCACTGGCTCAGTTCGGCGTCGTCGCTGTCGGAGCGGTCGGCGAAATCCTGACTTCTCGTCATGGCCACGTCCTCTGAAGACAGATCATCACACTGGGAGAGGTCAGAGTAGCGGTACCGACGGGAGTCCGGTCAGGGGGTGGGCGAACCGGCCGTGACATGCGCCGTTGGGGTGGTGATCGAGCCCGTCGGAGTTGCCGCTGGGAGGCCGGACGGTGAACGGGGGAGAGATGCAGAATGCTGTCTGATCGTCAGATTACTTCGCGAAGGTTGCTGCTGGTCGCGGCGGGGATGTCGCTGCTCGGGCTGGCCGGCTGCGGCCGGGCCTCGGAGATGCTGGAGACCGCCGGGCTGGGCGGGTACCCGGGGTCGGAGGCGGCGCCGGGCTCTCCGGCCGACAGCCCGAGCCCGTCCGCCGTTCCGGCCGTCGTTCCGTCCGAGACCCCGACCGCGCCGCCGGCCCCCTCCGCCGCTCCGGCGTCCACCGCCGCCGCGAGCCCCGCCGCCGCGACCGCCTCGGCGGCGCCCGCCCCCTCGGCCCCCGCCCCGGCCGCGCCGACGCCCGCGCGGGCGCTGTCGGCCGCCGAGGCCAAGCCGGTGTACGAGCTGGACGCCGCGCGGCAGGTGGTCGCGCTGACCATCGACGACGGCCCCGACCCCCGGCACACCCCGACCGTGCTGACGCTGCTGGAGCGGTACGGCATCCGGGCCACCTTCTTCCTGATCGGCGAGAACGCCGTCGAGCACCCCGACCTGGTCCGCGAGATCGCCGCCCGCGGCCACCACATCGCCAACCACACCTGGACCCACCCCGACCTGCGGAGTCTGTCCGAGGGCAAGGTCCGCGACGAGCTGGAACGCACCTCCGACCTGCTGCACCGGGCCACCGGCAAGGTGCCGACCTGGTTCCGGGCGCCCGGCGGCGACTGGTCCTCGACCGCCCTGCGGGTGAGCGCGGAACTGGGCATGCGGCCGATGGCCTGGTCGGTCGACCCCCGGGACTGGGCCCGCCCCGGGACGGGCGTGATCACCGACCGGATCCTCAAGGACGTCCGCCCCGGGGCGATCGTGCTCAACCACGACGGCGGCGGGGACCGCTCGCAGACGGTGGCGGCGCTGAAGACCTACCTGCCGGTGCTGATCGACTCCGGCTACCGCTTCACCGCCCCGCCCGGCTGAGCCGGTCGGCGCAGCGGGGCCGAGGGCGTGCGAGCAGCGGAGGACAAGCAAACGGGTGAATGCAGAAGTCGCGGGAAACGCGCTTAAACCCCCCGAAAGGATGGATTAGCAGAATCGTTTCCCTGCTTTTTGGGCCTCTAGGGTGATCTCGCACCAATTCCCCAGGTACCTCCGCGTACCGCCTGAAAGGGCCACCCGCCATGCGTCTGCGCAACGCCGTGCTCGCCGTCACCAGTGCGATCGCGCTCGTCCTCGCCGTCCCGGTCTCCGCCAACGCCGCCGACGGCGAATTCCGCTACAAGTACGGCGCGGACTTCGCGGGCGCGCTGGTCGACCCGCGGAGCGGAACCTGCATCGACCTGCCGGAGGCCGGCGAGGACGAGCCGGCGTACGCGCCGTCGAACCAGACCCGCTCGACCGCCACCGCCTTCCTCGACTCCGGCTGCGCGGGCGACACGTACTTCGTGCTGCGGCCGGGCGGGCGGGCCGGCGACCGGCTGCTGGTCCGCTCGGTGGTCTTCTCCTGAGCCGCTCCCGAACGCGTCAAGCGGGTCCGCGAGTTCGGACGAAGCACGGGACATCGCGGTGATTGGTTGAGACCATTCCGGTGAACCGGCCGTGAACAGCGGCCGGCGGAGCGCCTGACGACACCGGGAGCAGCCGTGCCGATCCGAACAGCCGGGCTCCCCGCCCGGGCCCGCAGAACACTCGTCCTCGCCGTCGTCCTGCTGCTCGCCGCGGTCGGCTTCGGGGTGCGGCAGGTGGCCGGCGGCGAGGACACCGGCCCGGAGCGGGCGCCCGCCGTACCCGCCGGCCCGCGCACCGCGGACCGGATCGTCCCGGTGCCGCTCTCGGTCGCCGCCGGCTCCGGCCCCGGCTACCGGCTCACCGAGCGCACCGCCGTCCGGACCGTCCCCGGGACCGAGGCCGTCGAACGGCAGGCCGGGGAGGTGCGGCGGATCGCCGGGCAGCTCGCCGAGGCGCTGCGCCGTCCGACCGGACTGCCGCTCCCGCTGGCCGACGACGCCGGTGCGGCGGGCGGCGAGGGGATCAGCCTGCTGCTCGATCCCGGGCTCCCCGAGGCGACCGGCACCGAGGGGTACCGGCTGACCGCCGACGCCACCGGGGTGCGGATCACCGCCCGGACCCCGGAGGGCCTCTACCGCGGCACCCAGACCCTCCGCCAGCTGCTGCCGCCGCAGATCGAGAGCCCGCGCCCGGTCGCCGGCGGCCCGGAGTGGACGGTCGCGCCGGTCACCGTCGAGGACCGTCCGCGCTACGGCTACCGGGGCGCGATGCTCGACGTCGCCCGCCACTTCTTCACCCCCGCCGAGGTCAAGGGGTTCATCGACCGCCTCGGCCTGTACAAGGTCAACCACCTGCACCTGCACCTGAGCGACGACCAGGGCTGGCGGATCGCCGTCCCGTCGCGGCCCGCGCTGACCGGGGTCGGCGCGGTCAGCGAGGTCGGCGGCACCCCCGGCGGGTTCTACACCGCGGCCGACTACCAGGAGATCGTCCGCTACGCCCAGGAGCGGTACCTGACCGTCGTCCCCGAGATCGACCTGCCCGGCCACAGCAACGCGATCCTCGCCTCCTACCCGGAGCTGGACTGCACGAGGAGCGCCCGCCCCTGGCCGTACACCGGGATCGAGGTCGGCTTCTCCACGCTCTGCCCCACCGGTGACGCCGTCTTCGCCTTCACCCAGGAGGTGATCACCGAGCTGGCCCGGCTGACCCCCGGGCCGTACCTGCACATCGGCGGCGACGAGGTGAAGAAGATCCCCCCGGCCGAGTACGCCGACTTCGTGCGGCGGGTGGACGCCCAGGTGCTCGCCGCCGGGAAGACCGCGGTCGGGTGGAACCAGACCGCGGCGGGCGGGGTCGGGCTGCTCCAGTTCTGGGACGGCCGGGGCGGGCGCGACGCCGAGCTGAAGGAGGCCGCCGAGCGCGGCGCCAAGGTGATCATGTCGCCGTCCGGCCGCACGTACCTCGACATGAAGTACGAGTCCGGCTACCCGCTCGGGCTGGTCTGGGCCGGCACCATCGACGTCCGGACCGCCTACTCCTGGGACCCGGACACCCTGCTGCCGCTGCCCGCCGGCTCCGTGCTCGGCGTCGAGGCGCCGCTGTGGACCGAGACCCTGGACACCCCGGAACAGCTGGACCTGATGCTGCTGCCCCGGCTGCCCGCGCTCGCCGAACTGGGCTGGTCGTCGAAGGAGAGCCACTCCTGGGAGCGGTTCAAGAGCCGCCTCGCCGAGGAGGGCGCGCGCTGGGAGGCGGCCGGTTACCGCTACGAGAAGCGGTCCGAGGTGCCCTGGCCCGCCCCGTGAACCTCGGGGTGGGGGATCGTCCGGCGGCGGCGTAGCGTGACGAGGGGAGGGTTCGCGCAGGTCCCGAGACGGCGCAGGAGGAACGATGTCCGAACGGGAACCGGACCCGGCGAAGCAGGAGGAGTTCGCGGGTCGTGTGGTGCAGGTGCTCAACGACGCCTGCCTGGGATTCATGGCCTCCGTCGGCCACCGGACCGGCCTCTTCGACACCATGGCCGGCCTCGCTCCATCGACCAGCGAGGAGGTCGCCCGCGCCGCCGGACTGGACGAGCGCTACGTCCGCGAGTGGCTCGGCGCCATGGTGGTCGGCGGGTTCGTCGAGTACGAGCCCGGGCAGCGCACCTACCGGCTGCCGCCCGAGCACGCGGCGTCACTGACCCGGGCCGCCGGGCCCGACAACCTGGCCGGGATGATGCAGTACCTGGCCCTGATGGGCGAGGTCGAGGAGCGGATCGTCGAGGTGTTCCGCAAGGGCGGCGGGGTGCCGTACTCCGCCTACCCGCGGTTCCAGGCGCTGCAGGGCGAGGAGACCGCCGCCGTGTACGACCGGGTGCTGGTGGACGTCGTCGTGCCGCTGGTGCCGGGGCTCACCGAGCGGCTGCGCGCGGGCATCGACGCCGTCGACCTCGGCACCGGCCAGGGCCACGCCGTCAACGTGCTGGCCAAGGCCTTCCCGGCCAGCCGGTTCACCGGCGTGGACATCTCCGAGCAGGGCATCGGAGCGGCCAAGGCGGAGGCCGCCGCGCACGGCCTGGACAACGCGCGCTTCGACCTCGCCGACTCGGCCGATCTGACCGGCTCCTACGACCTGGTCACCGCCTTCGACGTGATCCACGACCTGGCCCGGCCGGGCCGCACGCTGCAGGCCGTCGCGGCCGTGCTGCGGCCCGACGGCGTCTTCCTGATGGGCGACATCGCGGCCAGCAGCCTGCTGGAGGAGAACATCGGCCACCCGCTCGCCCCGGCGCTGTACACCTTCTCGACCTTCTACTGCATGACGGTCTCGCTGGGCGAGGGCGGCGCCGGGCTCGGCACCGTCTGGGGCGAGCAGACCGCCCGCCGGATGCTGGCCGAGGCGGGCTTCGGCTCGGTGCGGGTCGAGCGGATCGAGGGCGATCCGCTCAACCAGTACTACGTGGCCCGGCTGCCGGTGGCGGCGTAGCGCACAGGGCGTCCTCCCGGGGCGGGCGGCTCCCCCGGCCCGGGTGGCCGGGGGCGGGGGCGCGGACGTAGGTTCGAAGGGTCCCCGTGTGAAGGGAGGGCGGCGATGTCCGGCAACGGCTACGCACACCCCGAGGCGCTGGTCGGCACGGAGTGGCTGGCCCAGCACCTGGACGACGGCACGCTCCGGGTCGTCGAGGTGGACGAGGACACCGGAGCCTACGCCCGCGGTCACCTGCCCGGCGCGGTCGGCTGGGACTGGACCACCGACCTGCACAGCAGGGTCGGCCGCGACTACGCCGACCGGGCGGGCGTCGAGCACCTGCTGCGCGCCGCCGGGGTCGAGGACGACACCACCGTGGTGCTGTACGGCGGCAACGACAACTGGTTCGCCGCCTACGCCTTCTGGCTGCTGAGGCTGCGCGGCTTCGGCCCGGTGCGGCTGCTGGACGGCGGGCGCAAGAAGTGGGAGCTGGAGGGGCGCGAGCTGACCGAGGAGGTCATGGACTACCAGCACAGCCCCTACCGGCTGACCGGGCCCGAGCACCCCGAGGTGCGGGCGCTGCGGGACGAGGTGCTGGCCAGGGCGGAGGTGTTCGCCAAGCCGGGGTCGGACGCGGTGCTGGTGGACGTCCGCTCGCCGGCCGAGTACCGGGGCGAGGCGCTGGCCCCGCCGCACCTGCCCCAGGAGCAGGCGCAGGTGCCCGGCCACATTCCCGGTGCGGTCAACATCCCCTGGTCGCGGGCGGCCAACGAGGACGGCACCTTCCGTTCGGCGCGGGAGCTGCGGGAGCTGTACGGCGGGCAGGGCGTCGAGCCGGAGCGCGAGGTGATCGCCTACTGCCGGATCGGGGAGCGCTCGGCGCACACCTGGTTCGCGCTGACCGAGCTGCTCGGGTACCCGCACGTCAAGAACTACGACGGCTCCTGGACCGAGTACGGCTCGCTGGTGCGGGCGCCGGTGGCCCTGGGGGCCTAGCCCATACGGTGTATGACGGCAGGTCGGAAGTTCATGACGTGCCGTCACCGGTCGGCGGCAGCGCGATGTCAACCCTGTATCTTCTTATGAACATCTCATAGTTCAGGCGTAGGGCAGGAACTGTTGGGACAAGGATCGATCCGACCCGTTGTCCCAGCAATCCTGTGGAGGACCTCCGTGCGCAAGAGGCTGATCGTCTCTGCCGCTGCCGGCGCGCTCGCCCTGCTCCTGTCCGTCCCCGCCTCCGCCGCCCAGGCCGGCCCCGGCGCCGCGGGCATCGGAGACCCCTACTACCCATACGCCGGCAACGGCGGCTACGACGTCTCGCACTACGACATCCGGCTGAAGTACCAGCCCGCCACCGATGAGCTGGAGGGCACCACCACCATCCTGGCCACCGCCACCCAGGACCTCACCCGCTTCAACCTGGACTTCGTGCTCCAGGTCAAGGAGATCCTGGTCAACGGGCGCGCCGCCACCTTCACCACCTCCGGCGAGCAGGAGCTGGTGGTCACCCCGGCCCGGACCATCGCCAAGGGCAGCCCGGTCACCGTCGTCGTCCGCTACGCCGACAAGCCCGGCGAGGTCGAGCGCGGCGGCTACTCCGCCTGGATCCGCACCGACGACGGCGGCGTGGCCGCCAACGAGCCCGAGGGTGCCGCCTGGTGGTACCCGAGCAACGACCACCCCACCGACAAGGCCACCTTCGACGTCTCGGTGCTGGTGCCCAACGGCACCGAGGTGATCAGCAACGGCACCCGGACCACCAGCCAGCGGCCCGGCTGGACCCGCTACAACTACCGGCAGAGCAAGCCGCAGGCCACCTACCTGGCCACGCTGGCGATCGGCAAGTTCGACGTCCGCCAGGACACCACCCCCGGCGGGCTGCCCGTCATCACCGCCTACAGCCCGAACCTCGGCGTCAACGCCGGCGCCGCGCGGGCCAGCGTCGAGCGCACCGGCGAGCTGACCGACTGGCTGAGCACCGTCTTCGGCGCCTACCCCTTCGACTCGGTCGGCGGCTACGTGCCCAATGTGCCCACCGGGTACGCGCTGGAGACCCAGGGCCAGATCTTCTACAGCCCCGCCCAGTTCGCCCGCGGCGCCAACACCTCCGTCGTGGTGCACGAGCTGGCCCACCAGTGGTACGGCGACAGCGTCTCCGTGCAGCGCTGGAGCGACATCTGGCTCAACGAGGGCTTCGCCCGCTACGCGCAGTGGCTCTGGTCCGAGCACGAGGACGAGGGCACCGCCCAGGAACTGGCCGACTTCTTCTACGACTACTACCCGGCCGACGACCCGTTCTGGTCGGTCAGGCCGGGCGACCCGGGCGCGGACCACCTGTTCGCCGGCGCCGTCTACGACCGGGGCGCGATCACCCTCCAGGCGCTGCGCAACACCGTCGGCGACGACACCTTCTACCGGATCCTCAAGGGCTGGGCGACCGAGCACAAGTTCGGCAACGCCACCGTCCAGCAGTTCCAGGCGTACGCCGAGCGGGTCTCCGGCCGGCCGCTGGGCACGCTCTTCAACACCTGGCTGTTCACCGTGGGCAAGCCGCCGGCGGGGACGGACGGCATCGGGACCCCGATCGCGGCGGCGGCGAGCCTGGCGCCGGGCACGGCGGCGCCGGACGCCACGGCGGGCAAGCGGCCGGAGCCGAAGTCCTGGAAGAAGATCCAGGAGACCAACACGGTGCACGAGCACCAGCACTGACGGTCGATCAGTACCGAAGCGCCGGGGCCCGGCCGTCCGTACGTGAGCGGACGGACGGGCCCCGGTGCCGTCAGCGGGGCCGCGGGGCGCGGTCCTCGGTGAGCACCAACTCCTCGATCCCGTAGAGGAATTCCTCCATCGCGGGCCGGGGGAGCACCGCCGGGTCGGCGGTCATGGCCAGCTGCAGGGCGGCGGGAGTGCGCAGGGCGTCCAGGGCGTAGGTCAGCCCGGGGCGCGGGTCGAACTCGACGGGCCAGGCGAGCGTGGTGCGCCCGTCCCCGCTCCCGCCCGCCGCTGCGCCCGGTGAGGCCGAGGCCTGGGCGGCCAGGTCGCCGGGGAGCAGCTCGCGGGTGTCGTTGAAGACGCAGGAGCGGTCGGCGAGCGGCACCTGCTCGGCGGTCAGCCGCTCGACCTCCGCGTCCAGCAGCCGCCGGTTGTAGTAGGCGTGCCGGTAGGCGGCGATCGACGCGGCGTGGGTGCGCCGCACCGCCTCGCCGAACTCGCCGTCGGCGTCGGTGAGGTGGAGCAGGGCGTCGCCGGCCACCACGCTGACGGCGTCGGTCAGGCCGGACAGGAAGCGGTTGTTGACCACCACCTGGAGCACCGCGTCCGAGCGGCCGGCCAGCCGGGCCGTCATGGCCGCCGCCGCCGCGAGCAGGACGGCCGAGGAGCCGGCCCGGTGGGCGGCGGCGACCCGGTCGACGGCGGGCAGCAGCGCGGGCGAGCTGAGCACGGCGTTCGGGAACCGCTCGGCGGAGCCGGCCCCGCCGCCGACCGGCGGGAAGAGCCGGGACGGGGCGGCGCGCAGCTTGCGCAGGGTGTGCGCACGGGCGTTGGCATCGCGCTTGAGGCCGCGCTCCGAGGTCTGGAACGCGGCCTCCTCCAGCGGCTGTCGGGGCGAGCGGGCGGCCCGGATGGCGTCCGGGCCGGTGCCCAGGGAGAGTTCGCTGAGATCGCGGACCAGCAGGCCCATGCCGGTGCCGTCCACCGCGGTGTGGGACAGCACCAGCGAGACGAACCGCACCAGGCCGTCGGCGACCACCAGGCCGGCCCGGATCGGCCACTCGGTGCCGCAGTCGAACGGCCGGCCGGCCAGCTCCTCGTGCAACGCGGCGCCGGCGGAGGCGAGTTCCTCGCCGCCGGCGTCCGCCGCGCAGTCCCGGACCCGCACCGTCAGCCGGCCGGCCGGGTCGACCTGCTGGCGCAGGCCGGTGCCGTCCGGCTCGGGCAGCAGCCGGGTGTGCAGGGAGTCGTGCAGGTGGAGCAGGTGCCCCAGGGCGTCCAGGACGGCCGGCAGTGGCAGGCCCGGGTCGAGCGGGGCGGCGGTGGTGATGTTGAAGCGGGGCCGATCGGCGGGGGCGGAGCGGTTGACGACGTCCCAGATGGCCCGCTGACCCCAGGTGGCGGGTCCGCTGCCGGAGCGGCCGTCGGTGAAGGGTATCTCCAGTTGTCGACTCGTAGTCACCGTGGTGGTTCTCCGATGCGCTGGTTCGGATGCGGCGGATGGTGCTGTCGGGTGCGGTGGGAGCCGTGGTGGAGAGTCTGCTGCACCGCCCGGACGCCCGTCGAGCCCCCGGCACGGTCGCCGCCGTCCGCCCCGCTACGCGGCGCCCGGCGGGTGGAGCGTGCCGGTCCGGACGACCCGGGCGTACCAGTGGGCGCTGGCCTTCGGGGTGCGGGCCAGGGTGCGGTAGTCGACGTGGACCAGGCCGAAGCGCTTGGTGTAGCCGTACGCCCACTCGAAGTTGTCCAGCAGGGACCAGAGGAAGTAGCCGCGCACGTCGGCGCCGTCGGCGACGGCCCGGTGCAGCGCCGCGAGGTGGGCGTGCACGAAGGCGGCGCGCTCGGGGTCGTCGACGGCGCCGTCCGGGCCGGGCTCGTCGGGGTAGGCCGCGCCGTTCTCGGTGACCATCAGCGGCAGCTCCGGGTGGCGGCGGGCCAGTCCGGTGAGCAGCTCGTACAGGCCGGACGGGTCGACGGCCCAGCCCATCGCGGTGCGCTCGCCCGGGGCCCGGTGGAAGCCGACCCGGTCGGCGCCCGGCCAGGGGGAGGCGCTGCCCGCGCCGTGGCCGTCCTCGCGGGCGGGGGCGGCGCCCTCCGGGGTGGCCGAGACCACGCTGGGCGTGTAGTAGTTGACGCCGAGCCAGTCCAGGCGCTGGTGGACCGCGGCCGGGTCCCCGGGGCGGACGAAGGACCAGTCGGTGAGGTGCGCGGTGTCGGCCAGCAGGTCCTCGGGGTAGCCGCCGTCCAGCATCGGGCCGAGGAACACCCGGTTGCCGACCGCGTCGATCCGGCGCACGGCGTCCCGGTCGGCGGCGGACGGGGTCAGCGGGCGCAGCGCGTGCAGGTTGAGCGACACCGACACCTGGGCGCCGGCGGGCAGCACGGAGCGCAGCGCCGAGACGGCCAGGCCGTGGCCGAGGTTGAGGTGGTGGGCGGCGCGCAGGGCGTCCACCGGATCGGTGCGGCCGGGGGCGTGCACGCCCGAGCCGTAGCCGAGGAAGGCGCTGCACCAGGGCTCGTTGAGGGTGGTCCACTGGGTGACCCGGTCGCCGAGCGCCTCGCCCGCCAGGGCCGCGTAGGCGGCGAAGCGCTCGGCGGTGCGGCGGGCGGGCCAGCCGCCGTCCTCCTCCAGCTCCTGCGGGAGGTCCCAGTGGTAGAGCGTGGCGACGGGGGTGATCCCGGCGTCGAGCAGGTCGTCGGCCAGACGGCGGTAGAAGTCCAGGCCGCGCGGGGAGGCGGGGCCCCGGCCGGTGGGCTGGACGCGCGGCCAGGCGAGCGAGAACCGGTAGGCGGTGAGGCCGAGTCCGGCCATCAGCCGGACGTCCTCGCGGAAGCGGTGGTAGTGGTCGGCGGCCACGTCGCCGGTCTCGCCGAGGTGGACCTTGCCGGGCGCGCGGCAGAAGGCGTCCCAGATCGACGGGGTGCGGCCGTCCTCGGCCACCGCGCCCTCGATCTGGTAGGCGGAGGTGGCGGCGCCCCAGAGGAAGCCGGCCGGGAAGCGGAGCGCCGCGGTGGCGGTGCTGGCGGGTCGGGTCACGGTGCTGCTCCAAACGGGTGGAAGGGGAGGGCGTGGTCAGTTCTTGACCGCGCCGGCGGTGATGCCGCCCACGATGTGTCTTCCCAGCACGGCGAAGACCAGGAGCAGCGGGAGGGTCGAGATCAGCGCGCCGGTGAGCACGATCGCCTGGTCGACGCTGTGGTTGCCGGCGCCGAGCCCGGCGAGGGCCACCTGGAGGGTCGGGTTGCCGTCCGGGGTGAGGGCGATGAAGGGCCAGAAGAAGTCGTTCCAGGCCTGCACGAAGACCAGCATGCCGAGCACGGCCATCGCCGGGCGGGCCACCGGGAACACCACGTGCCAGACCACCCGCAGGCTGTGCGCGCCGTCCATCCGGGCGGCCTCGACCAGTTCGGCGGGCAGTGCCTCGACCAGGTACTGGCGCATGAAGAACACGCCGAACGCGGCGACCAGCGAGGGCAGGACCACCGACTGCAGCTGGTCGACCCAGCCGAGGTCGGTGACCAGCCGGTAGAGCGGGATGACGCTGAGCTGCGGCGGGATCGCCATGGTGGCGACCACCAGGGAGAGCAGGGCGCCCCGGCCGCGGAACGGCAGCCTGGCGAAGGCGAAGCCGGCCAGGGTGGAGAACAGCACGGTGGACAGTGCCACCAGGCCGGCCACCACCGTCGTGTTGACCAGCGCCCGGCCCAGGTCGACCTGGTTCCAGGCGAAGGCGAGGTTGTCGAACAGCCGGCGCCCGGGCAGCAGCGGGACCGGAGCGGTGACGACGCGCTCGCCGGAGTGGGAGGCGGCGACCACGTTCCAGTAGAGCGGGAAGAGCGAGACCAGGGCGGCCAGGCCGAGCAGCAGCCGGGTCAGCGGGCCGGCCCGGTGCTGGTGGCCGGCGCGTTGCCGCCACCGGGGGCGGCGGGCGGCGGGCGTGGGGGCGGGGGCGGTGGTCACGGTCGGTCCCTCCTGCGGCGGACGCGGGCGACGAGGACCCGGAGGGCCCCGAGCAGCAGCAGGACCAGCAGCATCACCCAGGCGATCGCGGACGCCTGCCCGAGCGCGCCGGTCACCCAGCCCTTCTCGTACATCAGCAGGCTGAGCGTCTGGAACTGGTTGCCGCTGCCGCCGCTGATCCCGAGGCTTCCGCCGAACAGCATGGGCTCGCCGAACAACTGGGTGGCGCCGATAGTGGACACCACGATGGTGAACAGGATGGTCGGGCGGATCGAGGGGATGGTCACGCTGAGGAACTGCCGCAGCCGGGAGGCGCCGTCGAGCGCCGCCGCCTCGTAGAGGTCCTGCGGCACGGCCTGCATCGCGGCGAGGTAGATCAGCGCGTTGTAGCCCGTCCAGCGCCAGGTGACGATCGCCGAGATCGCGATCTGCGCGGGCCACTTGGAGGACTCCCAGTCGACCGGGGCGAATCCCGCCCGGCCGAGGACGGTGTTGATCAGCCCGTAGTCGCTGTTGAACAGCTGGGCGAAGACCAGCGTGGCGGCGGCGACCGAGGTCGCGTACGGGGCGAGCACCGCGACCCGAAGGAAGCCCCGGCCGCGCATCCGGTAGTTGAGCAGGTGGGCCAGGCCCAGTGCGAGCAGCAGCTGCGGCACGGTGGACAGCACGCCCAGGGTGAAGGTGTTGGCCAGGGCGTTCCAGAAGTAGTGGCTGTCCCACAGGCCGGTGTAGTTCCGCAGGCCGCGCCACTCGGCCGGGCCGCCGAGCTCCACCCGGTGCAGCGAGAGCCAGCCGGTGTGGATCAGCGGGTAGAGGCCGAAGGCGGCGAAGCAGAGGAAGAACGGCGCGACGAAGGCGTACGGCGCGGCACGTCGGTCCCAGCGGTGCAGCCGGCCGCGCCAGCCGTGCCCGGGCGGGCGGCCCTTGGCGGTGTCCGGGCCCGGGACGGGCGGGGGCGGGACGGGCGGCGGGGTACCGTCGGCCGCCACCGCGGCGGGGGCGGGCATGGGCTCCTCCTTCCGGGAGGGGATGGCGGCGGCCGCTACTTCTGGATCTTGTCGTCGACCAGCTTGCCGACGTTGGTCCAGGCCTGCGCGGGGTCGGTGCCGCGCTGCTCGATGTCGAGGATGCCGTTGTCGGTGAGGAAGGTCTTCACCTGGCCGTCCCAGCGGCTGATCGGGACGGCCTTGATGCCGGCGGCGGTCTCGGAGTAGATCCGGCCCACGGGGGTGTCGCCGAAGAAGGGCAGCCGGGCGTTCTGCACGGCGGGGGAGGAGAGCGTCTCCCGGGTGGAGGGGATGTTGCCGTTGACGGCGAAGACCTTGGCGTGCTGGGCCGGTGCGGTCAGCCAGGCCGCCAGCTCGGCGGCCTCCTCGACGTGCGGGCCGGACCTGGGGACGGCGAGGAAGGAGCCGCCCCAGTTCCCCGGGACCGGGGCCGGGGCGATGTCCCACCGGCCCCGGTTCCCGGCGCCGGCCTGGTCCTTGATGATGCCGGTCATCCAGCTGGGGCAGGCCACGGTGGCGAAGCGGTTGTTCTTGAAGCCGGCGTTCCAGGTGCCCTTCTCGTCGAACTGCCGCAGCTTCGCGGTGAGTCCGCCGGTGGCGGCGGCGGTGGCGATCTCCCAGGCCTTCTTCACCCCGGGGCTGTTGCGGTAGTCCAACTCGCCCTTGGAGTCGGCGTACTGGACCGGCTCGCCGGAGAGCACGGCGTTGAACAGCCCACTGGCCGAGTCGTGGAAGGCGGTGCCCTCCGGGGCCTTGGCCCGGTACGCGCGGGCGGTGTCGAGGAACGCGTCCCAGCTGCCCGCCCAGAGCGCGCCGACCTGGGCGCGGTCGGTCGGCAGCCCGGCCTCGGCGAAGAGGTCCTTGTTGTAGCAGACGGCGATCGGGCCGACGTCGGTGCCCAGGCCGATCACCTTGCCGTCCGCGGTGGTGGCCTGCTTGACCTTCCAGTCGAGGAAGGCGCCGAGGTCCGCGCCGCCGGTCGTGCCGAGGTCGGCCCACTTCCCGGCCAGGGCGGGGGCGGTGGCCTCGGCGATGTAGCCGACCTCCACGGCCTGGATGTCGGCGAGGCCGCTGTCGCGGGACAGCCGCAGCTTGAGGGTGTCCCAGTACTTCTGGCCGTCGGCCACGTTGGACTCGACGATCTTGATGTTCGGGTGGAGTCTCTCGTACTCGGCGTAGAGCCCGGCCCCGGTCTCGTTGTCGTAGCCGAAGGAGCCGAAGGTGCCGATCCGCAGGGTGATCCGGCCGCCGTCGCCGGCGGCGTCGGCGCTCTTGCCGCCGCTGCCGCAGCCGGTGACGGCCACCAGGGCGGCGGTGGCGGCCAGGGCCGCGAGGGCGGTGCGGCGGGGGTGGGCGGTGGTGGTGTGCATGGCGGTCTCCTCGTCCGGGAGTGCTGCTGCCGGGGGTGGGGTGGGTGGGAGCCGATCGTGGGGGTGCTCGCGGGAGTTGCTCGTGGCGGTTGCTCGTGGGGGTTGTCCTCGGGAACGTCCGTGGGAGCGCTCCCACGCCACAGCCGGAAGGTTCCTGTGTGAGCCGACCCGGTGTCAAGAGATGAACCCGAATTACCTTCCGGCGGGCGGCTGTTTGCCGGGTGGCGTCACTTCCTGAAGGCGGGCCGTGGCGGCTCGGCGCGGCCGTGATCTACCATGCGGGCCCGGGCCCTGTGGACCGGAGGGCGGCGACGGGGCGACGGCGGAGGGGCGCGGACGGTGAGCGGACGGCAGACGGGTCGGCCGACCCTGGAGGAGGTCGCGGCCCGGGCCGGGGTCGGCCGCGGCACGGTGTCCCGGGTGATCAACGGCTCGCCGCGGGTCAGCGAGCAGGCCAGGGAGGCGGTCGGCCGGGCCGTCGCGGAACTCGGGTACGTGCCCAACCGTGCGGCCCGGGCGCTGGCCGGCAGCCGTACCGACGCGGTCGCCCTGGTCGTGCCCGAGACCGAGGCCCGGCTGTTCGCGGAGCCCTACTTCCTCGACATCATCCGTGGCGTGAGCGCCGAACTCGCCGCCGCGGACAAGCAGTTGCTGCTCACCCTGATCCGCACCGAGCAGGAGCGCCAGCGCTTCGAGCAGTACCTGGCCGCCCAGCGGGTGGACGGCGTGCTGATGGTCTCCGTCCACCGCGACGATCCGCTCCCGGACCTGGCGCGCGAGCTGGGCCTGCCGACCGTGCTGAACGGCCGCCGCTCGCCGGACGAACCGGCGTCGTACGTCGACTCGGACAACGTGGGTGCGGGGCGGTCGGCGGTCGAGCACCTCGCCGGGCGCGGCCGGCGGCGCATCGCGACCATCACCGGGCCACCGGACATGGAGGCCGCGCGCGGCCGGTTGGCGGGCTACCGCGAGGGACTGGCGGCGGCCGGGCTGCCGGTGGACGAACTGCTGGTCGCCACCGGCGACTTCACCGAGGAGGGCGGGCGCCGGGCGATGACCGCCCTGCTGGAGCGCCGGCCGGACCTCGACGCGGTCTTCGCGGCCTCCGACGTGACGGCGGTCGGCGCGCGCGCCGCGCTGCGCGCCCACGGCCTGGCCGTGCCGGGCGACGTCGCCCTGGTGGGCGTCGACGACTCGCCGATGGCGCGTCACCTGGACCCGCCGCTGACCAGCGTCCGGCAGCCGATCGAGGAGATGGGGCGGGCGATGGCCGCGGCCCTGCTGCGGCAGATCGCCGGCGAGGAGGCGGAGCCCTCCCGGCTGGTGCTGCCGACGGAGCTGGTGGTGCGCGAGTCCTCGTGACGGCCGGGCCCCACCCGGCGGGCCGGGCGGGGCCTTGAGGCGGGGCCGGGGGCTACTGCGCGGGGTGGGCGCGTCGGCCGACGGGCGGAGGGGACGTCAATGGGGCGGGGGAGTCCGAATCCGATCGAGTGGTTGATCGTTCCCGTCCGGGTGATGCCGGTTCCGTCACGTCCTGGTGATGCCAAGAGTGGTGCGTCATGACCACTCCAGACACGGGCGTTCCCGCCCCGCGATCCCTGACCACCACGACCCCCGCGGGCGGGGCGTCGACCGCACGGCCCTCCCGGCGTTCGGTCGTCACGGTGACCGGCGCCTCGGTGCTCGCCGCCGGGCTCACCGCCGCCTCCGCGGCACCCGCGACCGCGCTCGCCCCCGCCGTCACCCCGGCGGTCACTCCGGCCGACGTACCGCCGGGCACCGATGAGCAGGCGATCACCACGGTGGCCCGCGCCATCGCCGTCTACGACGAGCACGACCGGCCGCTCGTCCCGGGCTATCTGAAGATCGTCCGGGACGGCCTGCCGCCCGCGCGGGCGCGGGCCACCAAGCGGGTCCTGGTCGTCGGCGCCGGCCCGGCCGGACTGCTCGCCGCCGACCTGCTCAACCGGGCGGGCCATGACGTCGTCGTCATCGAGGCCAACGGCAACCGGGCCGGCGGCCGGGTCAAGACCTTCCGCAAGGGCGGCCACGAGAACGGCCCGCAGCCGTTCGCCGACCCCGGCCAGTACGCCGAGGGCGGCGCGATGCGGCTGCCCGAGAGCCACCCGCTGGTGATGGCGCTGCTCGACAAGTACGACCTGCCGCGCCAGGAGTTCCTGCTGGTGGACGTGGAGGTGGAGAACCCGTCGAAGCGGGCCAACCGCACCTGGATCCACGTCAACGGCCTGCACGTGCGCCGCGCCGACTACGAGGCGGACCCCACCGAGGTCAACGGGAGCTTCGGCGTCACCGGCCCCGACGGCGCCAGGACCGCCGCGGCCATCTACGGGGAGGCGCTGGAACCCGCGCTCGCCCTCGTCCGGGGCAAGGAGGGCGCGGCCCTCGTCGAGGGCTGGGCCACCGTCCTGCGGCGCTACGGCCACTGGTCGATGTACCGGTACCTCACCGAGCAGGCCGGGCTGGACACCAGGACCATCGACCTCATCGGCACCATCCAGAACGTGACCTCGCGGCTGCACCTCTCCTTCGTGCACAGCTTCCTGTCGGCGGCGCTGATCGACCCGAAGACGAAGTTCTGGGAGATCAAGGGCGGCACGGCCCGGCTCGTCGACGCCCTCTACGCGGCGGTGAAGGGCAAGGTGCGGTTCGACCGGCGGGCGGTGCGCATCGACCGCGTCGGCGGCAAGGTCCGGGTGCACACCGTCTCCGAGGACTGCCAGAGCGGGCAGGGCGGGGTCACCGAGGTGTTCGAGGGCGACGAGGCGGTCATCACCGTCCCGTTCGCCGGGCTGCGGCACGTGGCCTTCGAGCCGCCGCTCGGCTACGGCAAGCGGCGCGCGATCACCGAGCTGCACTACGACGCCGCGACCAAGGTGCTGCTGGAGTTCTCCCGCCGCTGGTGGGAGTTCACCGAGGCGGAGTGGAAGGCCGAGCTGGACGGCATCGAGGCGGGCCTCTACGAGCGGTACCGGGCCGGCCGGGTCGAGGACGGCCGCTACCTCGGCGCGCACGCCTCGGTGCGGCAGCTCGGGGTGAGCGTCCCGGAGGAGCTGAGGACGTGCTTCGCGTCCTTCCGCCCGGTCGGCGACGAGCCGGAGGCCGCCCACGTGCGCGGTGGCGGCTCGGTCAGCGACAACGCCAACCGCTTCGTCTACTTCGAGCACGCCCACCCGCTGGAGGGCAGTGACGGCGGCGTGGTGCTCGCCTCGTACAGCTGGGCCGACGACGCGCTGAAGTGGGACTCGTACGCCGACGAGGAGCGCTACCTGCGGGCGCTCGCGGGGGTGCAGGCGATCTTCGGGCGGCGCTGCGAGGTCTTCTTCACCACCAAGTCCAAGACCCAGTCGTGGATGCGCGACCACTACGCCTACGGCGAGGCCTCGGTGCTGCTGCCCGGCCAGCACACGGAGCTGTTCCCGGACATCCCGGGCTCCGAGGGGCCGCTGCACTTCGCGGGGGACCACACCTCGACCAAGCCCGCCTGGGTCGAGGGCGCGCTGGAGTCGGCCGTCCGGACGGCGCTGCTGGTCCACCGGGGCTGACCGGGGGCCGGGGGCGGGTGGGGCGATCCCCGGGGCGGGCGGGGATCGCTCCGGCCGGCCGGCTGCCGGTTGCCCGGCCGTTCGGCCGCCCGGCCGTCCCGGTCAGCGGCGGGTGGCGGTGACGAGGTGGTAGTCGAGCAGGCCGTCGCGCCAGGTGGTGAGGAAGTTGCGGGTCCAGTGGCCGGGCGGGACGGTGCCCTCCAGGTAGCGGTCCAGCCCCGGCCACACGTCCGCCCCGATGGGCTCGGTGCCGACGTCGGTGAACCCGGCGGCCGCGAGGTCCTCGGTGAACCCGGCGAGCGGGTGGGCGACGTCCAGGCCGTTCGCGAAGCTGCCGAGCAGGATCTTCAGCCGCTCGGCGACGTCCGGCCCCTCGGCGCTGAAGAAGGTGGTGACCACCAGCCGCCCGCCCGGCCGCAGCACCCGGGCCGACTCGCGGGCGAACCCGGTCAGCTCGCGGAAGTGCTGCGCCGCCTCGACCGAGTAGAGGCCGTCCAGCGAGGCGTCCGCGAACGGCAGGTCGTCCGCCGATCCCAGCGAGTAGCCCAACCGGTCCGGAAAGGTCGCCAGGGCCTTGGCGTTGACGGCGCGGGCGCGCTCGATCTGGTCCGGGTGGATGTCGACGCCCGTCACCGCCGCGAAGCGGAACTCGCAGAGCGCGAGCGCCGCGCCCAGGCCGCGCCCGCAGCCGACCTCGGCCAGCCGCAGCGACTCCCGGGGCCCCGGGAAGGAGCGCAGCACCCGGCGGTAGAGGTCCTCCTGACTGCGGACCCGGTCCTCGGGCGTCGGCGCGGTGGTACGGATGCCGCTCCAGTCACCGAAGTTGATGAATCCGCCGCCGAAGCTGGCGGCCCGTGACAAGTCGTCCTCGCCGTAGGTCTGGCGTACCGGTCCTGGGATGCGGTCCTGGCTCATGGCTCGCTCGGGCTCCTCGTGTGTAGTGGCGGCGGCCGATGGGTGGCATCGACGGGCGGGAGGGCCGGTACTCCGGGCCCCGCGCAGGCGCGTGCCGCAGTACGTACCCAAACATGCCAGGAACGGAACTACCCGAAGGAAGGGGTTTGGCGCCACAACCTGCGGGCCGATCGGGTGGTGTGTCATACGGGGTGATGATCGTGGCACACGGCCGTGGCACCGGCTCCGGTGCCCGGGTGCGGGCCCTGAAAATGATCGGCGCGCGGCCGGGGGCGGCTGGAAGACTGGGCGCCGCAATCCGTTCGGACGCACGGGAGACGAGGGACGTCATGGGCATGGACACGGGGGACGGGCGGGTCGCCCCGCCGCTGACCGGCGGCGAGCGGGAGACGCTGCGGGCGTTCCTGGACTTCCACCGCGGGACGCTGGCGATGAAGTGCGCCGGGCTGACGGACGAGCAGTTGCGGCTGCGGTCGAGCCCGCCGTCGGCCCTGACCCTGCTCGGCCTGGTGCGGCACATGGCGGAGGTCGAACGGACCTGGTTCCGGCGGGTGATCGACGGCCAGGACATCCCGCTGCTCTGGTCCCCGGAGGGCGACTACCAGGCCGCCTACGACCCCACCGGCTCGGACCGCGCCGAGGCGTTCGCGGCCTGGGAGGCGGAGGTGGAGCACGCCCGGCGGATCGAGCGGGAGGCGCCGTCGCTGGACGTCACCGGCTACCAGCCGCGCTGGCGGGCGGAGGTCTCGCTGCGGCTGGTGATGCTGCACCTGATCCACGAGTACGCCCGCCACAACGGCCACGCCGACCTCCTGCGCGAGGCGATCGACGGCGAGGTCGGCGCCTAGCCCTCCGGCTCGGGGGCCTGGAAGCCGGGTGGTGCGACGAGGCGCTGCCACTCGTCGTCGGGCCGGCCGGGGACGGTGCGGCCGGTGGCGGTCCAGAGCTCGGCGAGCCGGGCGAAGATCGGCGCCTCGTGCGGAATCGTTTCGTCGTTGGCGCGGGGTGAGGGCAACTGGTGATGGCTCATACCCAGCACAACGAGCACACCCGCCGCCCGCAACCCGCCCCGGCGGGTCGGAAGACCCGGGCGTACTGATGAGGGTGGGCCGGCCGGGCCGGTCGCTGTCGGTGGGCGCTGCGATGATCGTCCGCATGATCGTCGAGAACGCCGCGAACGCCGAGCGCCCTGCCGCGGGCTGGACCGCCGACCTGGCCACCACCGTCGAGCTGGTCCGCACCCTGCACGACCTCGACGGCTGCTGGACGCGGGCCGACGTCGAGCGGCTGGTCGAGGCCAGGCCCGACTGGAAGATCCGCCGGATCTTCCCGGACCTCCTGGTCGTGGGCCTGCAGGCCCACCTCCGCTGGCCGCTCGGCGCCGAGCTGTACCTGGGGGCCACCGCGCCGAAGAGCGACCGCTACCACCGGGCCCGGGTGCGGCTGCTGGACTTCCGGCTGCCGACGCCCGAGGAGGAACGGCGCACCGCGCTGCGCACGCTCTCCGAGGCGCTGCGCGCGATCGGCGCGCCCACCGCCGTGCCGACCGCCGCCGACGGGTTCGGGCTGCGCTGGCAGCCCGCCGGGCGCACCATGCTGCTCCAGGCCAACGACCGCGGCGCCTGGGTCGCCCTCCAGCCGCGGGTGACCGAGGTCGAGCACGTCAGCCCCGAACTTCCCGCCGTCGTCGCCGCGTTCGTCCCGGCGCTGCACGACGCCCCCGGCGGGCACTGCCCGGTCGAGGCGGTGGAGCGGATCGCCGCCGAGCACCCGCGGTGGCGGGTCGACTTCGGCCAGGGCTACGCCGACATCCGCACCGCCGACCCGGCGTTCGTGCCGTCGTTCGCCAGCCGCACCTCCTTCGCGCGCCCCGGCCCGGAGGGCACCTACGACGTCCTGGACCTGCACCGCTTCGACGACCTTCCGCTGACGCTGGAGCACCGGCGGGAGGTGTTCGGCGAGATCTACCGGGCGGTCCGCGCCGTCCTCGGCGAGCCGACCCTGTTCGGCGGCGGACCGGACGGCCCGGACGTGCGCTGGCGCGAGGCCGGCGAGGAGGGCCGGCTGCTGCGGCTGCTCTGCGAGGGGCGGCGGATCCGGCTGGAGACGGAAGCGGCCGCGCCGTTCGAGGAGGACGAGCGGCTCGCCTTCGCGTACGGCGGCCCGTACGGCGGATCGGACGGCCCCAGCGACTTCCCGCTGCTGCGCTACAGCTGGCAGCTCCACCTCGCCTACGAGGCGCCGGGCGGCACCGCGGACGTCCTGCCGGGCGGCCGACTCGCGCTGTCGCTGCCGCACCTGCGGGAGGGCCTGGAGTGCCTGCTGGCCGCCTGGATCGAGCAGCTGCCGGTCCAGCGGCCCGGCGAGAAGGCCACCTTCTCGATAGCCGCGCCGCAGATCAGCGGCGGGCTCTCGTTCGCGTACAGCACCGACAAGGGCGTGCTGCTGCGGGTCGGCCCGCGCCCCGGCGAGCCGGCCGAGGTCACGGCCGCGATGACGGCGGACGGCTGGCAGCCCTCCGGGAAGCGCTTCAAGGCCGAGTTCAGGACACCGAGGCGGGCCACCGCCGCCGAGGTCGCCACCCTGATCACCACCGAGCTGGCGGCGCGCGGGATCAGCGGGGACTCCGGCTACGGCCTGGGCCCCGGCCGGATCACCGCCCGCCGCCCGTCCCTCGGCCAGTCCCACCAGCTCGCCGGCCACGGCTTCTTCCGTGCCACCGGCCTGGGACTGGAGACCTCCTGACGGCGGGAGCCCACCGCCCGGCGGCGGCTCTCCCGACGACGGCGTCCGCGACGTCCGCTGCCGGCAGGAAGGGCGGGTGGCGGTTGTCGCGGGTCTCGTGGTCGCTTTCGAGACGGGTGAAGTCCTCGCAGATGTGGCCCTGATGGGTGGTCTCGAAGCCGGACGCTCCAGTTGCCGCGGGACGGACGGGAGTTCGTCCAGCGGAGACCGCACCGTTGTGAGGCTGTGGTGGAGGAATTCCGTGGTCACGGCAGCGGGTATCGAGGCCCTCCCTCTCGGCCGTGCGGCCGAGCGTTCCGCGTCGACCGAGTGACCGACGTGGTCCGACGGTGCGTCATGGCGCCGCAGAGGTAGCGCAGTTCGGGACAACGGGCGCTCACCAGGAGAGGTGTGGACCAATCCACACATTCCCTATGCTCTCACCCTGATCGACTGATCGGAACGCGGTGGGGAGCGGCAGTGCGCATCAATCTGCTCGGACGGTTCGAGCTCCAGGACGACCACGGCAGGGTGCTGCCGCTACCCGGGCCGAAGCGGCGCGCGCTGCTCGCCGCCCTCGCCCTGGAACTCGGCCGCACCGTTCCGGCCGAGCGGCTCGGCACGCTGCTCTGGGGCGGCGCCCCGCCGGCCACCGCCCGCTCCGCCCTCCAGAGCCACGTCACCGCCGTGCGCCGGCTGCTCGCGGCCGCGGCCGACGGTACGGCCCCGCCCGGAGGCATAGCCGAGGACCCGGACGGGCTCCACCTGGTCACCCGGGACGACGGCTACGCACTGCTCGGCCACCCGGACGCCGTCGACGCGCACCGCTTCGAGCGGCTGTGCGCCGCCGCCGGAGCGAACGCCGCCGACCCCGGCGGCCTGCTGCGCACCGCACTCGCCCTCTGGCGCGGGCCCGCCCTCGACGGGTGCGGCTCCGCTCGGCTGGCCGCCGAGGCCGGGCCCCGGCTGACCGCCGCCCGGTGGTGGGCCGTCGAACGGTTCGCGGCCGAGGCGCTCCTCGGCCGCGACGGCGTCGACGAGCGGATAGCGCAGGCGGTGGCCGAGTTGACGGCGCTGCTGGCCGCCGAGCCGCGGCGCGGGAGGGCCGCCGCGCTGCTCGCCCGGTGCCTCGAACGGCCCGCGCCGCCGGCGGACCCGGGCGCCGCGCCGGAGGCGGGCCGAGTGCCGGGCGGACCGGGCGTGTTCGTCGGGCGCGCCGGTGAACTCGCCCGCCTCGACGCGGCCGCCGCCACCGCCGACGGCCGCCCCCTGCTGCTCACCGGGCCGGCCGGGGTCGGCAAGACCCGCCTCGCCCGCGCCTGGGCCGAGCACCGCGCCGGCCGCTTCCCCGACGGCCGCCACACCCTCGACCTCCACGGCGAGGACGGGGCCACCGCGCTCACCCCCGCCGCCGCCCTCGCCCGACTGCTGCGCGAGCTCGGCGCGGGCGGGGACGACCTCCCCGCCGACACCGCCGGACGCGCCGCGCTGCTGCGCACGCTGACCGCCGGCCGCCGGCTGCTGCTCCTGCTCGACGACGCCCGGTCCGCCGAGCAGGTCGAACCGCTGCTGCCCGGCCACCGCGAGGTGCTGGTCCTGGTCACCGGCCGCTCGCGGCTCACCGCCGACCTGGTCGCCCGGCAGGGCGCCGTCCCGCTGCCGCTCGGCGCCCCGGCCCCGGCCGAAGCGGTCGGCCTGCTCGCCGCCGCGGCCGGCGCCGGGCGGGTCGCGCGGGAGCCGGAGGCGGCCGCGCCGCTGGCCGCGCTCTGCGACCAACTGCCCTTCGCGGTGGGGCTGGTGGGTGCCCGGCTGGCGGCCGGGGGCGGGAGCGCCGCCGGGCTGGTGGAGGAGCTGAGGGAGGAGCGGCGGGCCGGGGCCGAGGGGGTGACGGCCGCCCTCGCGGTCGCGTGGCGCGGCCTGTCGCCGGAGGCCGGGAGGGCCTTGGCGCTGACCGGTCTGCTCCCGGGTACGGGCATCGACGCGCGGGACCTCGCCGCGCTCGGCGCACTGCCTCCGCCGCGGGCGCGCGAGCTGCTCGCGGCCCTTGCCGCCGCCCGGCTCGTCGAGGAGACCGGGCCCGGACGGTTCGACCGGCCGGGGGCGGTGCGCCGGTACGCGGTCGAACGCGCCGCCTGGCTGCCGGCCGAGGAGCGGGCGGCCGCGTTGCGCCGGCTGCTCGACCAGTGGGCGGACACCGCGGAGGCCGCGGCGGAGGCGGTCGGCGAGGCCGTCGGCCAGGCCGACGGCGGCGGGTCGTGCGCCCCGGCGGACCAGGACGGCCCCGTGGCGTGGTTCCCCCGGGTGCGGCGCGTGCTGACGGCCGTGGCCCGCGCCGGCGCCGCGCACGGCCTCGACCCCGAGGTCTGGCGGCTCGCCCACGGCTGCGGGCCGCTGCACTACCACGACGGCGCCCACCCGGAGGCGTGGGAGGAACTCGCGCGGGAAGGCCTGGCCGCGGCCGAACGCCTCGGGGACCGCACCGCCCGCCTCCTGCTGCGGACCGACCTGGGCCTGGCGCTGGTCTGCCGGAAACGTTTCACCGAGGCCGCCGGGGTCGCCGAACAGGCCGTCGCCGAGGCCGGGGGAGCCGAGGACGCGGCCGAGGACAGCGCCGAGGACAGCGCCGTCCGTGACCGGTGCCTCACCGCGCTCGCCGGCACCCTCGCCGCGTCCGGCCGCGGCTACCAGGCCATCGCCGTGCTGGAACGCGTCGTCGCCTCCTGCGAGGCCCGGGGCGACGGCGCGTCGACCGCCCGCGCCCTGGACCACCTCGCCCACTGCCTGCACCGGGTGGGGGAGGCGGAGCGCGGCCTCGCCCACACCGACCGCGCGCTCGATCTCGTCCGCGACCGCCCCGACGACCCGCTCCAGCGCACCCTCCGCTTCAGCCGGGCCGAGGCCCTGCGCCTGCTCGGCCGGGTGGAGGAGGCGCTCGCCGCGGCGGACGAGGCACTCGCCCTCGCCGAGAAGCAGGACGACACCCGCCTCGCCCTGCTCGCCCTGGATTTCAACGGCGCCCTCCTCGCCGGCCTCGGCCGCCCCGCCGAGGCCGCCGACCACTGGCGCCGCGCGCTCGCCCTGCACACCGCCGAAGGCCGCCCGAACGCGGCACTGGCGCGCCGCCTGGCCGCCCTGGAGCCCGGGGCCTGACACCGCGACCGGTGGGCCCGTCGGCGGGGAACCCGGGGAGGTCCGGCGGAACGCCTCCTGGTTCCATGGTCGGACGGACCGGCGAGTGGTGGGAGGCGGGAAGTGGTTCCCGAGTGGTTCTGGGACGTCCTGGAAGCGACCAGGCCGCGGCTGTCCGCCCTGGAGGCGTGGCTGGGGTCGCAGCCGCGGGAGGTCCTTGAGGAGTTCGCGCTCGCCCAGCTGGAGGCGGCCGAGGCGCTGGCGGACTTCGCGGAGGGGGTGATCGTCGACGGGGACGGCTGGTCCGAGGACAGCACCGAGGATCTCTGCCTGTGGGTGGTCGGGCAGGGCCGCGCTTTCTGGCAGCGGGTGGTGACGGGGGAACTGGGGCTGGACGAGGCCGCGCGGGCGTATCTCGGCCGGACGCCGCCGCTTCCCGAGGGAACGGTCGCGTGGGACGGGGTGGTCGCCGACCCGGAGCACCGGGGCTACCAGTCGTCCGCGGTCATCGTGCACGGCGTCTACCGGACGCGGTTCGGCGAGGACCTGGCGGAACGGCTCCTGGACGCCTGAGGACGCCTGAGGACGTCCGAGGATGCCTGGGACGCCCGTGGACGCCGCGTCGGGCCGGTCGCGGTCCGGGTGCCGGCCCCGTGGACGGCACCCGGACCGCTCCGTCGGGGTGTCAGCGGCGGCGCGGGACGGGGGCGGTGAGGACGGCGAGGGCGAGGACGAGGACGGCGAGGCCGCACCAGGAGGCGGCGGGGAGGCGCTCGCCGAGGGCGGCGACGCCCAGGACGGCGGCGACCGCCGGTTCGGCCAGCGTCAGCGCGGTCGCCGTCTGGGCGGAGGTGTGGCGCAGGCCGCGGCCGAAGAGCCGGTAGGCCAGGAAGGTGGTGACCACGCCCAGGTGCAGCACCACGAGCGCGCCGCGCGGCGTGACCGCCCAGCCGGCGTCACCGATCAGCAGGACGGGCAGGACCAGCACGGCGGCCGCGCCGAACATCGCCCCCATCACCCCGGCGGAGGGGTGGCCGTGGCCGATGAGCCGGCCGCCGACGAGGGAGTAGGCCGCGTAGGAGAGCCCGGCGAGGGCCGCCAGCAGGACGCCGGGGAGGTCCACCGTGGTCGCCCCGCCGCCGAGTCGCGGGCCGAGGACCAGCAGGGTGCAGCCGAGCACGGCGGTCGACGTCGCCCGGGCCCAGCGGGCGGTGGGCCGGGGGCCGCCGGTGAGCCAGGCCAGCAGGCCGGTGATGACCGGCGCGCTGCCCAGGGCGATCACGGTGGCCACCGCCACCCCGGTGCGGGCCACGGCGGGGTAGAAGGTGAGCGGGTACCCGGCGACGGCGAGCGCGCCCAGGAGCAGCAGCCGCCGTTCGCGGGGCGTGCACGTCCGGGGCAGGGAGCGGGCGGAGCGGTCGGAGAGCAGGAGCAGCAGCCCGCCGAGGGCCAGCCCGGCGCAGCCGATGGCGGCGGCCGGGGCCGAGGCGGGGGCGAGCGAGCCGGCCGTGCCGGTGGTGCCCCAGAGCACGGCGGCCGCGAGGACGGGCAGCGGACCGGCGAGGGCGGCGGGAACGGGCGCGGGGACGGACGCGGCCCTGGAGGCGGACGCGGGCGTGGTGATGCGGTTCGGCACAGTCGTGGACTTCCGTTGTCGAATTCCGGGATTCCGGCAGGCGGACTGGATTCGGAACGGGCGCACGACACGGCGCCCCGGCGCCCTTGCGGGCCGGCCGGAGGCGCGGGATCAGGCTTGCCGGTGTGTGCGCCCGGTCAGGCGGACAGCGGTGGCAGCACGACGTGCCAGTATGAGGTCATGCGGCGATGCTACCGCCCCGGTCGCCGCGGCCCGCCCCCCCGGGAGTGAACGGCGGTGAACGGTGGTGAACACGGAGCGGGGCGGCAGCCGTACTCGTCACCGTGACGGTGATGACCACGGGACGTGGGGCTGGCAAGCTGGCCGCCATGGCGGAAGCGGTGGGCGAGGCAGGGATCCGGGAGCTGGTCGCGGGATGGCTCGCGGCCGAGCGGCCCGGCGAGGAAGGGCGGTCCGGCGACGACGGGTGGTCCGGCGACGACCGGGCCGGCGGCGGGTGGGCGGTGCCCCCGGCCGACGGGGCGGTGGTGGTCGCGGCCGCCCGGCGGCTGGCCGTGGAGGGGCTGGGGCGGCGCGGGCCGCGGACGGCGGTCCCGGACGGGCTGCGGATGATCGCCGAGGCGCTGGTGGTGGACGAGCACCCCTCGGCGGCGCGCTGGACGCCCCTGGAACGCGCGCAGGCGGTGGAGTGGGTGGCGCTGCTGCTGCACCGCTTCGGGGAGGACGGCGTGGCGCTGCTGACGGAGGAACTCGTGGGGGAGCCCGGGGTGGGGGACCCGGTGCCCGAGGAGTCCTCAGCCGGCTAAGGTCGCCAGCCGTTCGTCCAGCGTGCGCACCACCTCGGTGTCGCCGAGCCGGCCGTACAGGCCGCGCGCCGAGCGCAGCGTCCCGACGGCCTCCGCGGGCCGGCCGACCGCCAGCAGGTAGTCGGCGAAGTGCCGTTCGGCCACCGCGAGCAGGTGGACGGTGCCGGCGAGCCGGCAGCGCTCCAGGGTCTCCCGCCAGGCCTGCTCCGCCTCGGCGGAGCGCCCGAGCAGTTGCAGGGCGTGCGCCTCGTTGATCATCGAGGAGAGGTGGAAGACGGCCAGCGGGTGCTCGGCGAGCAGCGCGCGGGCCTCCCGGGCGCGCCGCAGCGCCTGCGCAGGCTCGCCGGCGAGGCCGTACAGGCCGGCGGTGTTGCTGAGCGCGTAGGGGGCGTGCTCGGCATGGCCGTGCGCCTCGGCGAGGGCGATCGCCTGCTCGCCCAGCCGGACCGCCTCGGCCGGCCGGCCGGCGGCCCCCGTGGTCACGGCCAGCACGGTGAGCGCCTGCACCCGGACGGTGTCGCCGGTCCCGGCGGTGCGGTCGACCGCGCGGCGGGCCAGCCGGTGCGCCTCCGCCGTCCGGCCCCGGCCGCTCAGGGCGCGGGCCGTCACGGCCTCCATCGAGGCGACGGCCGCCGGGTCGCCGGTGCGGCCGGCGGCGTCGAGGCCGGTCCGCAGGCAGGCCAGCCGGTCCGCGTGGCGGCCGACGCCGTAATAGAGGCCGTCGGCGCGGTAGGCGAGGCGCCAGGCGCGGTCGGCGTCGCCGTCCCCGGCGGTGGCGGCGACCACGCCCCGGACGGCGGGTTCCTCGGCCTGGAACCAGTCCAGGGTCGAGCGGACGGTGGCGAAGGGCGGGCGCTCGCCGCGGCCGGTGCGACTCGTACGGGTGGCGCCGCTGCCGGGGGCGGGTTGCAGCAGCGCGGCGCCGTGGGCCACCGCCGCGAGGTAGTGGTCGGACAGCGCCGCGGACGCCGCGGTCCGCTCCGCCGCGGGCCGCGCGTCCAGGAGTTCGGCGCCGTACAGCCGGATCAGGTCGCAGCGCCGGTAGCGGCCGGGCGCGGTCTCGGTGAGCAGGTGGTGCGCGGCGAGCGCGTCGAGCGCGTGGCCCGCCTCGGCGGGGTTGGCGCCGAGCAGCGCGGCGGCCGCCGCGACGTCGGTCTCCGTGCCCGGGTGGACGGCGAGCAGGGCCAGTAGGTGTGCCGCGGTGTCCGGAAGGTGCCGGAGCGTCAGGTCCAGGGCGGCCCGCAGGCTGCTGGTGCCCCGGGTGTCCAGGGCGTGCAGCCTGGTCCGCTCGTCGGCGAGTTCGGGCACCAGGTCGGCTATTGCCCAGGCCGGACGGGTCGCCAGCCGGGCGGCGGCGATCCGCAGGGTGAGCGGCAGCCGGCCGCAGAGTTCCGCCAGCCGGTCGGTGGCCTCCGGCTCGGCGGCCACCCGGGGGCGGCCGAGGAGGTGCTCCAGCAGGCGGCGGGCGTCTTCGGCGGGCAGCGGGCCGAGCCGCAGCGGGGCGGCGCCCTCGGTGACGACCAGGTCCTCCAGGCTGCTGCGGCTGGTGATCACGGTCGCGCCGTGCGGACCGGAGGGCAGCAGCTCGGCGAGGCTCCGGGCGTCGCGGACGTTGTCCAGGACCACCAGCAGGCGGCGGTCACGGGTGAGCGACCGGTAGAGCGCGGCCCGGGCCGCCCGCTCGTCGGGCAGTTCGGTCTCCGGGACGCCGAGGGCGAGCAGGAAGCGGCCGAGCACGGCGGCCGGTTCGACGGGCCGGCCGGGGCCGAAGCCGTTGAGGTCGGCGAAGAGCCGCCCGTCCGGGAAGGCGGCGGCCGCTTCGTGGGCCCACCGCACGGCGGTGGCGGTCTTGCCGGTGCCGACCGGGCCGACCAGCAGGCCGATCCCCCCGCCGGGGCGTGACCCCAGCAACTGCTCGCCCAGCCAGTGGAGTTCCGTGTCCCGGCCGACGAACCCGGTGGCCGGGCGGGGGAGCTGGTCGGGAGCGGGACGGGGAGCGGGGGCGCGAGTGGGAACGGGGGCGGCAGCCGGCGTGGGAGTCGGGGTGGGAGCCGGGGCGGGCGCGGGCGGCCGGTTCGCGGCCCGCACGGGCGCGGATCCGGCGGCCGGGGCGGCCAAGCCCCGGACGGTGGACGGACGCGGGGTGGGCTTGCAGCTCAGCGCGGGCATCGGCGCGGGCATCGGCGACGGTGCCCGCGACGGTATCGGTACCGGCGCAGGACGGGCGGCGCCCGGCACGGCGGCCCCGGTGGCCCCTCCCGGGCGGGGGAGGCCGATGACGCGGACGGGGGCCGCGGGCGCCGCGGTGGCCGGCCGCCGCGCCGCCGGCTGCTCGGCGAGCAGGCCGGACACCGCCGACCGCAGCGCGACGCCCGGGCCGACCCCGAGGTCGGCGGCGAGCCGGCGGCGGGTCCGGTGGTAGGCGTTCAGCGCGTCCCACGGGCGTCCGGCCTGGTTCAGACAGAGCACCAGCAGGGCGGCGAGCGGTTCGTTCCAGGGATCGCCCTCCAGCGCGCGGTCGAGCTCGGACACCGCGTCCGTGCCCCGCCCGAGCCGCAGCAGCCGGTCGGCCCAGGCCTCCAGCGCCAGCGCCCGGTCCTTGCGCAGCCGGTCCGCCAGCGCGTCCCTCAGGTCGGTCTCCGGCAGGTCGGCCAGGGCGGTGGGACCGTGCCACAGGTCGAGCGCCCGGCGCAGCATTCCGGCCGCCGCCTCGTCGCCGCCCGGGGCGTCCGCCGCGGCGGCCCGGGCGACCAGCTGCTCGAAGAGCAGCGAGTCCACCGCGTGCTCCGGACCGTCCAGCCGGTAGCCCGGCGGACGGGTGGTCAGGACGAGCTCCGAGCCCGCGATCAGCTTGCGCAGTGCGGCGATGTGGCCCTGCAGCGCGGCCCGGGCCCGGGCCGGGGGCGTCTCCCCCCAGAGCAGTTCGAAGAACCGCCCGACCGGGACGGTGCGGCCGAGTTCGAGCGCCAGCAGGGCGAGCGTGGCGCGCCGCTTGGCGGCGGCGGGCTCGACGGACCGGCCGTCGGCGGTCCGCAGTTCCACCGGGCCCAGCAGCCGAACGAACACGGATCCTCCCTGGTGAGAGCGGGTGGACGAGGGTCTCCGTCCCTGTGCGGGGCGCAGTCTAGCCACGGCCGGGGTGCGTTTCGTGACGTTCGGTGCGCGGTTGGGGAAATGGCGTGGTTCGGACCGTTCGGGGGGTTGACGGGAGCCGGTTCGCCGGGCTCGCGGCGACGGTCGGCCGGCGCTCCCCCGATGGTCATGGACGCGGCAGGAGGGCGGTCGGGTTGCGACGGCGGCCGCAGTGGTGCTGGCGGGGCGGTGTCTTCCGGGTGCAAACCAGGCCCGGTTTCCGGGCGGTGCCGGGCAGCGGTGCGGGACCGGAGCGGACCGTGCGGCAGGTGGGGCGCACGGGCCGGCTGACGACCGGGGGACGGTACCGGCTGGGACCAAGGTCCTGGCGCGGGCCGCTCCTCCGGTGCACCGTGCGTGCGCGGCGGTTCGGGAGGTGTGCGCGATGGGGAGGCCGGGCCTGCCCGAAGGGGAAAGCGGCGCGGGCCGCGCCGGCCCGTCGAACAGGACCCCGGTGCCGTCCGGGAACGGCCGTCACGGGTGTTCAACGGACGGGCGGCGGCGACGGGTTCACGGGCCGGCGACCGCGGGGCGGGAAGCCGGGGCGGACCGGCGGCGGGTGAACCCGGGGCTCCGGACGCGCCGTCGACCAGGGTGGCGGGGCTGTGGCGGTTCCGCGGGCTCCGACCGCCGGAAAGGGCGATCATGCTGCGAATGAACGGGCCGCTGCGGATCACGGTCCTCGACAAGGACGCCTACTACGAGCAGCGCGTGGTGGTGCGCGCACCGTACGGCACGTTCGTCCTGGAGGGGCGGATCGGGGCCTCGCTGGACGTGCGGGCGGACGAGTGGGAGATGGAACTGCAGCACTGCGTGCCCGGCGTCGGATGGCGCCCCAACGTCCGGGTGCTGCCCTACCCGTGGCAGACCTCGCGGAGCGGGGTGCGCAGCCGGATCGTGCGCAGCAAGGACTGCGACTGGCCGAACGGCGACCCCACCGAGCGCAACCTCATCCTGCGGCTGTCCGGGACGGTCGCCGAGCGTCCGGGCGAGGCGGCGTCCCCCACCGAGGGGCTCGGCCCGGCCACCCGCGGCGGGATACGGACCAGCGGCGGCGAGGCCCCCGCCGTGCTCCGGGGGACCGTGGGCGGCCAGGAGGCCGCAGCCGTCCCGGCGGTGCCCGCCGTGCCGGTGACCGGCGTGCCCGTCGCCGGAACGGCCGTTCCGGGTGTCCCCGGGTACGCCGGGACGCCCGCCCGGGCCGGGGCCCCCGCGTACGGCGTACCCGCGTACGGCGCGGGCGCGGCTCCCGGCATGGCGGTGCCGGTGGGCCCGGTCCAGGTGCCGGCGGCCCGGACCGGGCACTACGTGGCAGCCGTCCCGACGGAGGCGGCCCGGGTGACGCCGGCGCAGCCACTGACCGCCCCCGCCGTGACCGCCGCCCCGGTCACCCCACCCGCTCCGGCGGTCCCGCCCCTGACGGCCGGATCCGAGGGCTGGGCGAGGGGCTGGTAGACCGGCCCACGGGAGCGTGCGGCTGGGGCGTCCGGCTGCTTCCCCGGGCCGTCGAGGTCGAGGCCGGGAGTCGGTGGCCCGCCCGTCGCTCAGTCCGTTTCGGCGGTCCCGTCGGGGGTGGCGGGGGCCGAGGGTTCGGGTGGGGCCGGCCCGGCCGCGGCCCTGGGCACGGGTGTGTGGTGCTCGGGGCCGGGACCCGGCTGGGATGCGGGGGGCGTGGCGGTCGGGCGTCTGGCTGGTTCCCGGGGCCGTCGAGTTTGTTGCCGGGGGAGTCGGCGGCCGTTGGCAGCCCTCGCGGTGACCCCCGGCCCGCCCGGTTGCTCCGTCCGCTTCGGTGCTCCCGCCTGTGGCGGCTCGATCGTGGCCCTGGGTGCCGGTGCGCGGTGCCCGGGGCCGTGTCGTGTCCCGGGCCGCCCACGGGATGGTGGCGGTGAGGGTGTGGCTGGGGCGTCCGGTTGGTTCCCGGGGCTGTCGAGGTCGGCGCTGGGGGTGAGGTGGGAGCTGGGCGTCGGCGGCCCTCGCCGTGGCCGCGTGCCCGCCCGGTCGGTCTGTCCGTTTCGGCCGTCCCGCCGGTGGTGGCGGGATCCGAGGGTTGGGGCGCGGGGGCGTGGTGGTCAGGCGTCCGGCTGGGTCCCGGGGCTGTCGAGATCGACGCCGGGGGTGAGGTGGAAGCGGGCGGGGGAGTCGGCGCGGGGGCGTTCGGCCGGGGGCATGGCGGCGCGCCGTTCGAGCCAGGAGCGGAGGCGGGAGAGGGCGTTGCGGTTGCGCTCGGAGGGGTCGCCGCCCGACTCGCGCAGCAGGACGCAGGCCGGCCGGTCGCCGTCGGCGGTCACCAGGCCGACGACGGTGAACGCCGTTCCCGGCGGGAAGACCGCCTGGGCCGGGCCGTCGCCGCCGGAGTCGAAGACCGAGGTGCGCCGGCCGGTGGCCGACCAGACGAGGAACTCCACGGAGGATCCCGGGAGTTCGGCTCCGGGTGCGGTGAGTCCGGAGAGCGGTGCGGGCTCGCGGAACTGCCGGCCGGTCGGGTAGTGGGCGAGGACGGACTCCGGGTCCGGCCCGGCGGCGGTGCCGAGCAGGACGGCGCCGTGGTGGCTCGGCAGCCGGCGCAGACCGGAGCCGAGGCACCGCAGGAACGGCAGCAGCTCCGGATCCCCCGAGCGCGCGGCGGCCACCAGGGCGGCCCGGGTCGCGGGCACGCCGGTGTCGGTGTGGTGGAGCAGGACGGCGGCCAGGTCGGGCTTGAAGTCGTCCTGGGAGGTGGACCGCAGCCCCGGGAGCCGGGTGGCGAGCTGGTCCAGCCGGCCGGTGCAGCGGTGGTAGTGGTCACCGAGCAGCGTGCGGACGGCGTCGCGCTCGGCGGCGCTGCTGGTGGTGACCGGGGCGGGGGAGTCGTCGAGGCCGAAGTAGCGGGCCTGCGGGCTCCGCGGGGGCGGGCCGGACGGCTCGTCACCGGCCGAGGGGGCGGAGCGGGGCTCCTCGACGGGGTCGGGGCCCGCCGGTTCCTCCGGTACGGAGGGAACAGGCGGGGCGGAGGGAACGGACGGGGCGGACGGCTCCTGCGGCAGCTCGCCGTTCTCCGGCTCGGTCGGGGCCTCGACCGGGGGAACCGGGGGGACCTCGGGGGTGCGGAACGGCGGGCGCGCGCCGCCGCCGGCCGGACCGGCCCCGGCGACGGCGGTGCCGCCCACCGCCGCGGGCGGGGCACCCGCCTCGCCGCCGACGGGCGGCACCCGGCGCGGCGGCGCGGCGGCCCCGGCGGCGCTGCCGCCGGCCGGGCCGGCGGTGGCCCGGACGGGCGTGGGCATCGAGACCGGCCGAGGCTCCGGCTCCGGCTCCGGCGCGGGAGCAGGGGCGGGAGCGGGAGCGGGGGCGGGCTCGGGCTCCGGCACCGGCTCGGCCACCGGCGGCACCTGATGGCGCGCCGGCGGTTCGGTCCGGGGCGCGACGTCGCCCTCGCCCCCGGCCTCCGGCACGGGCGGCACCCGGTGACGGGCCGGGAGTTCGGCGGCGCCCTCGGGCCGGGCGGCCGGCCCGAGCGCGGGCGGGGCCCCCGCCGCCGCGAGGGCCGGACCCGCCGCCGGACGCCGCGGGGCACCCGCGCGCTGCCCGGCGCCCGCGCGCCCGATCCCGTACGACACCGCCGCCACGGCCGGCGGCCCGTTCAGCGGCTGCTCCGCGCCGAGCCACTCCAGCTCGTGCATCCGCGCGACGAAGCGCCCGACGCGTTCGGCGGCCGGTTCGAGCAGTCCGTGCACCAGCAGGCCGAACCCTTCGGCGCCCGCCGACGGGAGCCGGTCGAGCAGGCTGCCGAGCTCCTCGAAGGCGTCGGCCGGCACCGGCCGGTCGCGCTCCCCGACGATCAGCAGCGGGCGGGCCGCCTCCGGGCGCCGGAAGCGCGGGGTGAGCACGTGCGGGGGTTCGGGGCGCAGCCAGAGCCCGGCCGGGACGGCCTCCAGCGCCCAGTACGGGAACGCCCGGAAGACGGCGGGCCCGTCGGTCCGCCAGTCGGCGCCGCCGTTGCGCCAGGCGGCGGGGGTGGTGGGGCAGCCGGGGGCGGTGGACAGGCGCAGCAGGAACGGCTCCCAGCCGGCCCGGCCGCCGCCGTCCAGGACCCGCGAGGTGGGGCCGCCGGGGCCGAGTACGGGCAGGCCGATCGCGGCCTGCACCGGCCGGGCCGTGCGGGCGGCCAGCGCGCCGGTGAGCGCGGCGAGCTGGTCGGGGGCCGCCCAGGGGGCGCTGACCAGGGGCCGGTCGGTGCCGAGCGGCAGGGAGAGCACGGCCTCGGTGAAGTCCTCGGGCAGCAGGACCGGCCGGGCCGGGGTGCCGATCAGGACCACGGCGTTGCCGGGCGGCGCGGCGGCCAGCCGCAGGTCGGGCAGCGGGGCGGTGGACGGGTCGGCCGGGTCGGTGAGCCAGAAGCCGGTGGGCAGCCGCAGCACCCGCACGGCGTCGGCCCGGCCACCGGCGGCCGGAGCGGGCGCGGCGACGGGAGCGGCGACGCGAGCAGCGGAGGACGCACCGTCCAGCCCGGCGCGCGGCGTCTCGACGGAGGCCGCGGCGCCGATCGTGTCGTTGATCCGGCGCGGCGCCTCGCCCGGTTCGCACCGCCACCAGGAGGACGCCTCGACCGCGCCCGCCGGGTCGGTGACCTTGAGGTTGCCGCCGGGCGTGATCTCCACCAGGCCGTCCGGCGCGACCACGGGCACCCCGGCCCGCTCGGCGACGACCTCGGCGGGGCGCCGCCCGTTGGGCGCGAGGGCGGCCAGCCCGGAGGCGGCGAGCACCAGGTGGGCCGCGCCCCGGGCGCGGGCGATCACCCCGAGGTCGGCCATCCGGTCGCGCAGCACCTTCGCCGAGTCGGGCGCGGCGGCGATCACCACCACGGCGTCCGGGACCGGCCGCAGGGCGCCGATCGCCGCCGACAGCTCGTCCTCGCGGGCGGTGGACGCGGCGATCACGAAGTGCGGGCCGACCGCGCGGAGCACCGACGGCCCGGGGCCGGCCGCCGCCGGCGGCCCTGGTGCGGGGGCCGGCCGGGTGGCCGGCAGCGCGGGCCGCACCGGCTCGCGGACGGGCGCGGGCAGCGCCGTGGGCGCGGGCGCGGCGGCGGTGTCCCCGGCGGGCAGGGCGCGCTGCGGCCCGCGCCGGAAGCCGAAGCGGCGGCGGGGCTCGGCCGGGGGCGCGGGCTCGTCGGAGCGCGCACCGGTGCGGGAAAGGCTCATCGTCCTGGACTACGGCCCCCGCCGCGCCCCCGGTTCACCGCTCACCCCGGCCCGTCCTGCCCCTCGGTCTCCCCGGGCTCCGCCATCAGGGCGGTCTGCAGCTGCACCGTGCGGCGGCGGCTGATGTGCAGGGCGCGGCCCGGCGGCAGCTCACGCGGTTTGGTGCTGCCGAACAGCGTGCCCTCGCTGGGCGGGCAGGACAGCAGCACCACCGGGGTGTTGACGCTCTGGAGCCGTTGCAGCACCGGGTCGGAGTAGGTGCGCCCGATGCCGTTGGCGGCGCGCGCCACGATCAGGTGCAGGCCGAGCTCGGTGCCCTGGGCGAGGTGGGTGAGCAGCGGTTCGAACGGGTGCGGCATCGCCCCCGGGACGAGGTCGAGGTCGTCGACGATCACGAACAGCTCGGGGCCCGTCCACCAGTCGCGCAGCCGCAGCCGGGCCGGACTGATGTCCTCGCCGGGTACCCGCGCCTCCATCGCCCGGGCCGCGCCGTTGACGATCTGCTTGACCACGTCGACCGAGACGGCGTAGCCGAGCCGGTACTCCTCCGGCAGGCTCTCGTAGAGGCCGCGCCGGAAGTCGATCAGCATGATGCGGGCCTGGTCCGGGGTGTACGCCGTGGTGATGGCCTTGATCATCAGCTTCAGCAGATTGGTCTTGCCGCTCTCGGAGTCGCCGACCACCAGAAGGTGCGGGGTCTCCTCGAAGTCGTGCCACAGCGGCGCGATGGCGCTGTCCTCCAGGCCGAGCGGCACCCGCAGCCGGCCCTCGGGGGCGGGCAGGCCGGCGGCGTCGAGCAGCAGCGGCAGCATCCGGACCTCGGGAGCGCGCGGGCCGGTCCAGTGCTCGTTGACCGCGTCGACCAGGTCGGCGACGCCGTCGGAGAGGTCCTCGGTGCCGCCCTCGCCGTCGATCCGGGGCAGGGCGGTGAGGAAGTGCAGCCGCTCCTCGGTGAGGCCGCGGCCGGGGAGCCGGGGAACGGTCGCGGCCGCCCGCATGTTGATCATCGAGTCGATGGAGTCGCCGAGCCGCAGCTCGAAGCGGGACCCCAGCTGGTCGCGCAGACCGCCGAGGATCTCGCCCCAGCGGTTGGCGGCCAGCACCAGGTGCACGCCGTAGTTGAGGCCCCGTCCGGCGATCAGGGTGAAGACCGGCAGGATGTCCGAGAACTCCTGGCGGACGGTGTTCCAGCCGTCGACGACCAGGAAGACGTCGCCGTGCCGCTCGTCCGCCAGCTCGGGGTCCCCGGCCGCCCGGCGGCGCCGGAAGGTGGCCATCGAGTCGATGCCCAGCCGGGCGAAGCTCTGCTCGCGCCGGCTGATCACGCCGGTGACCTCGGCGAGGGTGCGGCCGATCCGCTCCGGGTCGTGCCGGCCGGTGACGCCGCCGACGTGCGGCAGCCCGCGCAGCGAGGACAGCGTTCCACCGCCGAAGTCCAGGCAGTAGAACTGCACCTCCTGCGGCGTGTGGGTGAGCGCCAGCCCGGTCATCAGCGCGCGCAGCAGGTTGCTCTTGCCGCTCTGCGGACCGCCGGCGATGCCGACGTGGCCGCCCGCGCCCGACAGGTCGGCGACGAGGAGCTCGCGCATCTGCTGGAACGGGCGGTCCACCACGCCGATCGGTACGGCGAGGCCGCCCCGGCCGGACCAGCCCTCCGGGGTGAGGCCGTACCGGGGGTCCGGGGCGAGCGGCGGCAGCAGCTCGTCCAGCGTCGGCGGGACCTCCAGCGGCGGCAGCCAGACCCGGTGCGCCGGGGGGCCGGCGTCCAGCAGCCGCTCGGCGGCCAGCTCCAGGAGCGTGACGGTGGTCTCCTCCTCGACGGTCTCCTCCTCGACCACCACCGGGTCGGGCCGGTGCGGCGCCACGTAGGCGGTGCCGTAGGGCACCACCTGCCCGGCCGCCGCGGCCTGCCGGGCGGCGCCGCGCCGCCGCCGGTAGGGGCCGGAGACGTACGAGGCCTTGAACCGGGTGAGCGTGGCGATGTCGCTGCGCAGGATGCCGTTGCCGGGCTGGGAGGGCAGCTGGTAGGCGTCGGGCACGCCGAGCACGCCGCGGCTCTCCATGGCGGAGAAGGTGCGCAGGCCGATCCGGTACGACAGATGGGACTCCAGGGCGTGCATCCGGCCCTCGTCCAGCCGCTGCGAGGCGAGCAGCAGGTGGACGCCGAGCGAGCGGCCGAGCCGGCCGATCATGATGAAGAGCTCCATGAAGTCCCGGTGGGCCGACAGGAGTTCGCTGAACTCGTCGACCACCACGAAGAGCGTCGGCAGCGGGTCGAGCCGGGTGCCGGCCGCCCGGGCGGTCTCGTAGTCCAGCAGGGAGCTGTAGTTGCCCGCGGCCCGCAACAGCTCCTGGCGGCGGGTCATCTCGCCGTGCAGCGCGTCGCGCATCCGGTCGACCAGCGCGGCCTCGTCGGCCAGGTTGGTGATCACCGCCGAGGTGTGCGGCAGCCGGTCCAGGCCGAGGAAGGTCGCGCCGCCCTTGAAGTCCACCAGCACGAAGTTGAGGATCTCGGAGGAGTGGGTGAGCGCGAGCGCCAGCACCAGGGTGCGCAGCAGCTCGGACTTGCCGGAGCCGGTCGCGCCGATCAGCATGCCGTGCGGGCCCATGCCGCCCTGCGCCGACTCCTTGAGGTCGAGGTCGACCGGACGGCCGTCGGCGCCCAGACCGAGCGGGACGCGCAGCCGCTGGTGGCGCGGCCGGTCGGCCCAGGCGCGGCGTACGTCGTGCCGGTGCAGGTCGCCGATGCCCAGCAGGGCGGTGAGGTCGAAGTCGGTGTTGAGCGGCTCGGCGGTGTCCACCGCGTCGCCCAGCCGGTAGGGCGCCATCAGGGTCGCGTAGCGGCGGGCCGCCTCCAGCGGGAGCGTGTCCGGCCGTCCGAGCGCGGTGATCTCGTCGTTGCGGTTGCGGTCGGCGCCGACCAGGTCGAGCCGGTCGTCCGTGATCCGCAGGCGCAGCCGGTACTTGTTGTGCTTCCACTCCAGGGCGTCGCCGAGGTCCAGCAGGACGGCGTTGCGGTAGCCGGCCAGGGCGGCCCGGCCGCCGGAGGAGATCCGGACGCCGTCCAGCACGACCACCGTGAACGGCTCGTCCGGGGCGGGCTGCGACTCGGGCTCGTAGGGCGGGCGCTCCCCGAACTCCGGGCCCAGCAACTGCTCCAGTTCCACCAGGGATCCCGCCACCAGGCGCACCGGTCCGGCGCCGTCCGCCTCGGTCGGGTGCAGCGCGTGCGGCAGCCACTTGAGCCAGTCCCAGTCCGCCTGCCGGTCGGGCGCGACGGCGGCGGCGATCCGCAGCTCGTCCGGGGCGTGGAAGAAGGCCAGCTGGGCGAGCATCGCCCGGACCAGGCCGCGGGCCGGCTCCTGGTCCGGCGCCGGAACGGGTTCCTCGCCGTCGGCCTCCGCGGCGGCGCAGCGGATCAGGACCTGCGCGTAGCCCCGGACGTGGACCGCCATCGGCTGGTCGGCGATCGAACCGTAGGCGTGGATGAAGCGGCGCAGCGCGTGCGCGCAGAGCGGTTCGAGGTCCTCCACCGGCTTGGTGGCCAGCGGGGCCAGCCGGACGGCGAGGCGCTGCGGGCCGGTGGCGATCCGCACGTCGCCGAAGTCCGGGTGGGCCGAGCGCCGCTCCCACAGCCGGGAGGTGCGCACCAGCGAGGCGAGCGCGTCCGGCGCGGGGTGGCGCCAGGCCAGCGCCAGCCGCTGGCGCACGATGTTCCGGCGGACCTGACGGCGCATCTGGGACAGGTACCGCAGGTAGTCGCGGCGCTCGCCGCGCAGCTGCCGCTTGCGGTCGCCGGAGGCGCGGATCAGCTGGGTGACCAGCATGCCGACCGCGGACAGGCCCATCATGCCCATCGCCACGTACTGCAGCGGGCCGCTGCCGCCGTTCGGGTTGAGGAAGATCATCACCATCGACAGCGAGCTCAGCGCCATCGGGGCCATCATCAGCATCTGCGAGACGCCGCTCTGCGGCTCCGGCAGACCGGGCGGCTCCTGCAGCTGGATCTCGCCGTCCGGCATCTCCGGTCCGGGGCGCCGGGGCGGACGGTCGACCAGGACCACGCTCAACAGGACTCTCCTCCCGCCGCGCGCGCGGCGACTCGCTCCACTGCGGCCGGCCGCGCCGGGACACCGACCGCGCCGGGTCGGCGGATCCGGCCGGACGACGGACCGGGGCCGCACCCTGGCCAACGGCCGGTGCGCCCCGCGCGGTTCACCCCGCCCGGCGCGGGGAGGCCCGGCCCCGGCGCCGCGGTGAACCGCCGGGCCCCCGCCGCCCGTAGTCGCCGGTGGGGACCGGAAGGGCCGCCGGTGCCCAGCCGGACCGGCCCGGGGCGAGCGAGAGGGCGCGACAGGTGAGCGGTGCAGTGGCGGCGACCGGGTTGTGCAGACTGAGGTTCCGCGCACCCGATTCCGCGTTCGAACTCGCCGTGCCCGGCGACATCGTGCTCGCGGACCTGCTCCCGACGGTGCTCGGCTACGCGGGCCCCGGCGTCGAGGAGAACGGCGTCGAGCACGACGGCTGGGTGCTCCAGCGGGCCGGCGGCGAGCCGCTGGACGAGGAGCAGACCCTGGAGTCGCTGGGCGTCAAGGACGGCGAGGAACTCCACCTGCGCCCGCGCCGGGCAGCCCTGCCCGAGGTGCACTTCGACGACCTGGTGGACGGCGTGCGCAGCGGCATGGTCGCCCGCGGCGACACCTGGCGCCCCGCCGTCACCCACCACCTCGCCCTCGTGCTCACCCTGGTGGCGCTCGCGGTCGGCCTCTTCCTGCTCGCCCTGCCCGGCGAGGGGGACCTCCGCTGGGCGTGCGCCGCCGCCGCGGCCGTGCTGCTGCTCGGCGGTGCCACCGCGGCCGGCCGCGCGGTCGGCGACGCCCCGGCCGCCACCGCGCTCGGCGCGGCCGGGGTGGCCCACGCGGCCGCCGCCGCGGCGTTGCTGCCCGGCCTCGACGGGGCCACCCGGCTGCTGGCCGGCGGCTCCGCCGCGGTCGGCGCGGCAGCCGTGGCGCTGGCCGTGGCGGGCGGCGGGGCGTTCTTCCCCGGCCTGCTGGTGACCGCCGGGTTCGCGCTGTTCGCCGGGGCGCTGGCCGCCGCGGGCGTCCAGGCGGCCGGGATCGCCGCGCTGGGCGCCGCCGGCGCGGTGGTGCTGGGCGCCTTCGTCCCCGGCCTGTCGTTCAAGCTGGCCGGTCTGCGGCTGCCCGCCCTGCCGCGGAACTCCGACGAACTCCAGGAGGAGATCGAGCCGTTCCCGGCCGAGGACGTGCTCTCCCGCAGCGCGGTCGCCGACCACTACCTCGCGGCCTTCCTGACCGCCCTCGGCGGGGTCTGCGCGGTTGCGCTGGTCGCCCTCGCCTGGTCCCGGCACACCGGCTGGGGCGCCCCGGCCACGGCCGTCGACCTGTCCCTGCTGCTGCTCCTGCACGCCCGTGACATCGGCGGCATCCGGCAGCGGCTCGCCGTGCTGCTGCCGGGCGTCCTCGGCCTGACGCTGCTGGCGGTGCGGTTCGGCCTGGACGGCGGCCCGGTGGCCCGGCTGGTGCTGTTCGCGGTGCTGCTGCTCCTCGCGACCGGGCTCGCCGTCGTCGCCTGGACGATCCCGGGCCGCCGGCTGCTGCCGTACTGGGGCCGGGCCGGCGACATGGCGCACACCCTGGCCGCCATCGCCCTGCTGCCGCTCGCCCTCCAGGTGCTCGGCTTCTACCGGACCATGCGGGGGATGGGCGGCTGACCCGCCGTCCGGCCCCGGCCCGCCGCCGGACCCGCCCGGACCCGCCCGGACCGGACGGGCCGCCCCGCAGGTCCGGATCCCACGAACCGCAGGAGGACCAACCCGATGCAGTCCCGCCGTGACCAGGTGCAGGCCCACCTCTTCGTCATGGGCCGGGTCGCCGCCGGCGTGCTGCGGGCCGAGCCCGACGCCCCCGACACCCCGATCGGCCGGACCAACCGAGGTGTCGCGATCGGCATCGCGCTCGCCCTGCTCGGCGGCCTCGGCGCCGGCGTCTACGGGCTGGTCAGGCCCGGTGGCGCGGTGGGCTGGCGGAAGCCCGGCACCGTGGTCGTCGTCAAGGAGACCGGGACGCGCTACCTCTACGCCGGCGGGCTGCTCCACCCGGTGCTCAACCAGGCCAGCGCCAAGCTGCTCGCGGGCGACCAGCTGATCGTCGACGAGGTGTCCCGCAACTCGCTGGAGGGCGCCCCGCGCGGCGGCCCGGTCGGGATCGTCGGCGCCCCCGACGGGCTGCCCGCGCCCACCGCCCTGGACCGCTCCGACTGGCTGGCCTGCACCGTGCAGACCGCCGCCGCGGGCAGCAAGCCCGCGCCGCTGCTGGCGCTCGCCGTCGGCGGCGCGAGCGGCGGCGGCTCCGCCGGGGACCGGGCCGCGTTGGTCGCCGGACCGGACGGCGCCCCGCAACTGCTCTGGCACGGACGCCGCTACGCGCTGGGCGTCGCGGCGGGCGCGGTGCGCGCCCTCGGCTACCAGAACGCGGCGCCGGTACCGGTGACCGCGGCCTTCCTGGAGACCTTCGCGGTGGGCCCGGACCTGCGCGGCCCGGAACTGCCCGGCCGGGGCACCGCCGGGCCCGACCTCGCAGGCCGGCCGACCCGGGTCGGGCAGCTGTTCGCGGGCGCCGGCGAGGACCGCTACCTGCTCACCGCGCAGGGCCTCGCCCAGGTCGGACCCACCGTGCTCGCCCTCGTCCAGGGCGACCCGCGCACCCAGGTGGAGGCGTACGCCAACGGCCCGGTGACCGTCGGCGAGGTCGGCGCCGCCGACCTCGCGGCCCACTCCGCGCCCGCCGCCGCGGCGGCCGAGCTGATCCCCTCGGGACTGCCCGAACGGCCCCCCGCGCTGCTCACTCCGGCCCCCGGGCAGGCCCTCTGCGCGGGCCTGCCCGCGAGCGGCCCCGGCGCCGGGAGCGGCGAGGTGGACCTGCGGGTGCCGGACGCCGCGAAGGTGCTCGGCCTGCCCCCGGTGGCCGAGCCGGGCGTCGTGCCCAGTTGCACCCCGGCGGACCGGATCACCGTCCGGCCCGGCGGCGGGGCGCTGGTGCGCGCCCTCTCCGGCTCCGGCCAGGGCAGCACGATGTACCTGGTCACCGAGAACGGCGTGCGCTACCCGCTGGCCCCGGCCGCCGCCGAGCGGCTGGGCTACGCCGGGGCCGCCCCGGTGGCCGTCCCGAGCCGGCTGCTCGCGCTGCTGCCGGCCGGTCCGAGCCTCGATCCGGCGGCCCTGGCCGGGGGCGCCCTGGTGCAGCCGGCCGGCACCGAGGGCAAGTGCGCCCGCTGACCGCCCGGCAGTCCGGCGGCGCCGCGACGGGAGTCGGATCCGGGTGAACCGGGCCGGACTCCCTCGCCGTTCAGTCTGGCGGACCGCCGTGACGCCCCCGGCCGGTCCGGCCGCCGGGAACGGCGGGGGAGACGGGGCGCGGGAGAGAGGGAGTGCCATGGCGACGCCGACGACGAGGACGGAAGCCTCGGTCATCCGGACCGTGAAGGGCACCGTCGAGAAGCAGTTCAACACGATGAAGGCGATCGACGCCAACATCGAGAAGAGCATCCAGGAGCTGGAGCGGGACTTCCAGGCCACCTCCAGCGACATCTTCCAGCGGAAGATCGCGGACTGGCGGCTCAAGTACAAGGAGCTGGCGGCCAAGTACGACCTCTTCCACAGCCAGCTGGAGCAGGGCGAGCGCACCATCGGCAGCGGCCAGGACATGTCGAACACCATCGCCAACCGCATCGGCGGCGGCGGTGGCAGCGAGATCGAGGACGTCCTCGGCGGCAAGAAGTAACCGGCCTCCTGCGGAGCGCCCCCCCAGACACCCCCCGGTCCGGGCACAGGGCCCGGCCGACCTCCACCAGACTAGGAGTGGTTCCCCATGGTGACTGCCCAGGATTCGCTGTTCGTCAACCACGCCGGCGTGCAGGACGCGATCGACTACCTGCGCAACGAAGGCCACGCGATGGAGGCCGCGATGCTGGAGACCAAGAGCATCCTCGAACAGCACATCGGCACCGACCTCCAGGGTGCCTACGCCGAGGCCGCCAGGACCTTCGCCACCGAGCTGGGCCAGCTCGACTCGGCGATGATCCGCGACATCGACGAGGCCACCAAGGCCCTCGCCGACATGCACCACGTCCTGTGGGAGGCCGACAACCACGCCGGCCAGGGCATCGGCGCCTGACGGACGAGGAGGACCGACCGATGGCGAAGAACGAGGGCGGGTCCGGCGGCAGTCCCGTCACGGAGCTGACCGAGGGCTGGCTGCAGCAGTTCACCAACGAGGAGATCCAGGCCTACATCGACGGCATCGCGACCAACCCGTTCGTGCTGAACATGGGCTACTACGCCAACGGGACCGGCACCCTCACCAGCTCCGTGGGCACGGACGGGAAGCCGGTGACCGGGAACAGCGCGGAGCTGCGGATCGGGACGCCCGGCAACGCCGGCAAGTCCATCACCGAGGTGACGGCGAGCTTCAAGGCCTACTTCGGCGCCGTGGACGGCGGCTTCCAGAAGATCGGCACCCAGCTGAAGAACATGAAGGGCGACCTCCTGGACGCCGATCTGATCCTCCAGACCGGCAAGGAAGAGGCCCTCACGGTGGCGCAGCTGATGTTCCTCCTGGGCAATGTCGTGCCCGGGGGCGGCAGCAGCACCACCACGACCTGACCCGCGTCACCGCACGCAGGAGCGGGCCGGCCGCGGAGCGGACCGGCCCGCGCCCGATCCACCGCGCCGATGGGCCGGAAAGGGGTTCACCATGACCACGCCGCCGGATACGTTGCGTCCGGAGAAATGGGAGGACGTCGTCTCGATCTTCGCGTCCTCCACGCAGACCAGCCGTACCGACCGCTCGGCGGTGGCGGGCCCCAGCGCCCCGTGGTGCCCCGGCGACGGCCGGGGGAGCCGCGAGTTCCTCGAAGGCTCCTTCAAGACCTGGGAGAACGGCAGCCAGATCCATGACGCCTGGTGGTCGTGGGACTTCCAGGTCTACGACGGCGCGAACACGACCAGCGGCACGGTCGCCTACGGGATCAACCTGGACTACAGCAAGTTCGGTTCGGGTTCCGAGTTCGACAAGTTCATGCACGACGCGCTCGGGGTCATCGACCCGCTGACCAATCCGCCGTACTCCAACGACCGCTTCGACCCCGCGACCTTCGAACGGGCGGCCCAGGCCCACGAGAAGGCCCGGTACTTCCTCGACGGCTGGATCGGCCGGACCAAGGGCTGGATGGACAAGGTCGACGCCCCTGACGGGGACTGGCAGGGCAGCGCGGCCGGGGCCTTCCACACCGTGCTCGGCGCCTTCTACGGCGAGACCGCGAGCTTCCGCCGCCAGTTGGGGGACAACAAGGTCGAGGCGGCCCTGCTCGCGGTCCGGAAGGACCTCGAAACCGCCGTGTGGGGGCTCAAGAACGGCTGGACGGACTTCACGGACGACGCGGAGAAGCGGACGGTTCTCCGCACGGAGGGGGACTACAAGCTCTGGCACCCGGCCAGCGCGCTGGGCGCGGCCGTCACGGAGGCGTTCGCGCCCTCCACGATGGTGATCACGAACAGTGCCGACAAGGGTGTGAACTACGAGGGGCTGAACGGCGACAAGGCCCACCTCCTCAAGGAGGTCGTGTCCACCTCCGGCCTGACGTTCAAGGTCACCGGCTCCCCGTTCGGCGACCCCGACACCAAGGAGTTCTGGGAGAAGGTCCAGGCGAGGGCCAAGGAGATCTGGCTGAAGCAGGTCGCGGACACCCTGGACGTGGCCGCCGGCAAGTCCCTGCGGACCCTCGAATCCGCCTACAGCACCCTGTCCGCCCACCTGAAGAACAACAAGCCCGACGTGCAGCTGCGGATGCCGCCCCGGACGCCGCCGACCGTCGCCCCGCCCGGCGCGGGCGGAGGCTCCGGCGGGGGCACCGGGGGCAAGGACGGCCCGAACACCAAGGACATCAAGGACGAGCTCGGCGGCGGGAAGGACGGTCCTCCGAAGGTCTCGGTCGGCGGGGGTTCGGGCGGCGGCGCGGGCATCGGCGGGATCGGCGGGATCGGCGGCGGTTCGGGCGGCGGCTCGGGTTCGGGCGGCAGCGGCGGCCCGAAGCCGCCGAGCACCGTCGTCGGGGGCGGCAGCGGCGGCTCGACGCTCCCCACCGGCTCCACCGGCGGCGGTTCGGGCGGCGGTTCGGGTGGCAGCGGCGGTTCGGGGCTGCCGGGCGGGGTCGTCGTCGGCGGGTCCGGCGGCTCGACGCTCCCCACCGGTTCCATCGGCGGCGGTTCGGGAAGCGGTCCGGACCTCCTGCCGGGGATCATCGGCGGGATCGGCAGCGGAGGTGGTGGCGGCTCCGGCAACCGGAACGTCACGGTGCCGCCCGGTTCCCGGATCTCCGAGGGCCGGGTGGTCGACTCCGAGGGGCGCCCCGTGCTGGACCGGAACGGCAACCCGATGGTGGTCGGCCGCGACTACAGCATCGCCCCCGACGGCACCCTGCTGGACGGCAGCGGCAGCCCGGTCTCGCAGTCCCGCCAGCTCCTGGACGACCTGGGCCGCAACTACCTGGAGGAGGGGGACGACCTGCTGGCGCCGAACGACTTCTCCTACGGCGTCGGCGGCGGGTACGGCGGCTTCGGCCTGGGCGGCGGGGCGGGCGGCTCGTCCTCCGGCGGGCTGCTGGGCCCCGGCGGCATCTCGCCGATCACCGGCGTGGGCGCCGGGATGAGCCCCCGTTCGGTCGCCGCGGGCGGCGACCCGGCGGTCCTGAAGGCCGCGGCCGACCAGGCCAACGAACGGCTCGCGGCCGAGCGCGCGGCCCGCGCCGCCCAGGCCGAGCAGGCGGCACTGACCGGACGCCAGGTCAGCACCACCGGCGGCAGCGGCATGCCGCCCATGATGCCCCCGGGCGGCATGGGCGCGGGCGGTCAGGGCGCCAACGAGAAGGACCGCCAGCGCACCACCTGGCTGGCCGAGGACGAAGAGGTCTGGGGCACCGAGAGCGGGGCCGTCGAGGGAGTCATCGGCCGCTGACCGCCCCTGCCCCCGGGGCGCCGGCCCGCCGCGGCCGGCGCCCCGCGCGGCGTCCGTCCACCGGTACCGGCCGTCCGGCCGGTACGAGAGAACGAGGAGCACCACCATGAGCAACCCCTTCGCGGACCAGATCGCGCAGACCATGGAGGCGATGCGCGAGCAGCTCGCCAAGGCCGAGGAGACGCAGGCGGAGCTGGCGAAGCTCACCGCCTCCGTCACCTCCAAGGACCGTCTGGTGACGGTGAAGGTCGGGCCGCAGGGCCAGGTCGTCGCACTGACCTTCCACAACACCGGCTACCGCGACAAGGCCCCGGCCGAGCTGGCCGAGCAGCTCAAGGACGTGCTCAACGAGGCCCGTGCCAAGGTCGGCGAGCAGGTGGCCGCCCGGATCCGGGAGTTCGAGGGCGTGGGCGAGTCCCTGCGGCTCTCGATGACCGGCGGCACCGAGCTGGACGACCTGCTGGAGCCGCTGTGGTCGATGCGCCCCGGCCACGACGACGACAAGAAGGCGTCCCGCAAGCAGGAGGAGTTCGGTGGCTGACGACTCCAATGTGCTCGCGAAGACGGAGTACATGAAGCGGTCGTTCGCCGAGTTCGGCGAACTGAAGGACGTTCTCGCGGACATCCACGAGAACGTCAAGATCATCAACAAGCTGAACAAGTCGGTCGGCGGCAACGACGAGATCGGCAAGCAGTACCACGAGCAGGTCGACGACCCGACCCACAACCTGGAGGAGCTCCTCAAGAAGGTCACCCAGGTGGTCGGCTCGGTGGGCGAGAACGGCGAGCGCCTGTCCGACAGCTTCGACCGCGCCAACGAGGACGCCGGCGCCCGCGCCGCCGGTCTCTAGCACCCGCCGCAGCAGCACCGAAGCACCCCTGGAACAACCGGAAACGGCAGGCCATCCCCGTGCCCTACTCCTCCATCACGGTCGACAAGTCGACGGCCGACTTCTTCAGCAGGGTCACCGGCATGCCCTGGCCGGAGATCGCCGAGGGGGATCTGCGGGAGGTGCGGGACGCCTACCAGCGGATCGCGGAGGAACTGCCCGAGCTGCGGCGGCTGATCGCCGAGGTGGCGAACAAGGCGCGCCAGCAGTTCGAGGGGCAGGCGGCGCGCCAGTTCTCCGAGCAGATGCGCCAGTTCATCGGCGAGACCGGCGGCGCCGACTACATCACGGCGTCGGTCAAGACCGCCGAGGCGCTGGCCAAGTGCGCCAACGACGTGGCCACGGCCGCCGAGTACAGCAAGTGGATGTCGATCGCCCAGCTCGTCCAGTTGCTGGTCGAGATCGCGCTGGCGATCCTCTGGGCGCCGTTCACCTTCGGCGCCAGCCTCGCCGAGGTCACGCTGAAGACCATCCTGACCCGCGAGGTCCTCAAGCAGCTGATGAAGTTCCTGCTCAAGACGATCCTGCTGCACACCTTCGCGGGGATCATGAGCGGGCTCACCATGGACCTGGTCATCCAGAACATCCAGATCGGGCAGGGCAACCGCAAGGAGATCGACAAGGACGCGCTCAAGCAGGCCGTCCTGTTCGGCGTCATCGGCGGTGTGATCTCCGGCCCGCTGAACCTGATCGGCATGGGCCTCGGCAAGCTGCTGGGCCGGCTGCTGGGCCGCAACGGCGGTCGGATCGCCGCCGACAAGCTGACCGACTTCATGATCAACGGTGACCGGAAGGCGCTGAAGGAGGCGCTTGAGGCCGCCGGGAAGTCCGGGCTCAAGGGCGTCACGGCCGGTGCCGAGGGCGGCATCGGCAAGATCGGCGCGGTGGCCGGGAAGAGCGCCACCGAGGGCACCACCAACTGGCTGGACAAGTCGGCCTCCCGGGCCTTCGCACGGGACCTGGGCAAGCTGCTGGAGTCCTCCGACAACGTCCTGCGGGTCGGCTTCGAGAAGGCCGGCTCCAAGGCCGCCGACCGCTTCTCCACCCGGCTGAGCGAGATCTTCGAGAAGCACCTCGGCGGCGTGATGAAGAAGGAGGGCGGAAGCGCCGCGGCCAAGGCCCTCGGCAAGGACTTCGGCGAACTCTTCGTCACCGGCTGGGGCAAGAACACCGCCGAGCACGCGGCGCTCAAGGTCGGCCTCAAGGGCATGATGGAGGTCAGCGGCGACTTCAGCGAGCGCGGCGTCGGCGCGCTCGCCCGCAGGTTCGTCGACATCGCCGAGGACATGCCGCAGGGCAACCGGATGTTCCACATCGGCTACGCGATCGGCGAACAGCTCAAGGAGGGCGTCCAGGGCAACCTGGTCGAGGGCTTCTACAACCTGTTCTTCTCCGAGAAGCACGAGTTCACCACCACCCTGGCCACCTTCGGATCCGGCATGGCCATGGGCCTGATGGCGCGCGGCCTGCACCACGCCGCCTCCCCGGTCATGAGCCGGTACATGGACTGGGTCCGCGACCTGCAGTTCTCCAACGTCAAGCCCGGCGACAGCAAGTACTTCCCGCCCTACCACCCGCTCACCGTCCTGGCGGTGCTCAGCAACCTCTCCGGCAACCCGGCGCCGCTGCTGGTGCCCCGGCTCGGCGCGCACGTCGACGCGAGCGGCACCGAGGTGGAGTCGCCGAAGACCCACCTGACGCCGGAGGAGGAGAACGCCAAGCTGTTCCGCGACGCGTTCGGCGGCGGCATGCTGGGGACGGACCGTCCCGATCCCGCGACCATGACGCCCTCGCAGCTGCGCGGCGAGATCATCGAGGCCTTCTCGCAGGCCAGGGTCGACGGGTACGGCGAGGCGTTCGCCGAAGCGCTCCGGGACATCCACCCGAGCCTGGTGTTCGGCGACGAGGACCTCGTCGCGCTCGGCCTGAAGGACGACGAGGACACCGCCACCCTCGTGCCGGGGGACGACGACAAGGTCACGGTCGTGCCGACCGGCGACGCCGTCCGCACCCAGAGCCAGGACGGCGGTTCGGGCCAGGGCAAGGACGCCCAGGGCAAGGAGCAGCCCCGCGAGCAGGGCAAGGACGGTTCCGCGAAGGAGCAGCAGAAGGCGCCGGGCAGGGCAGCGGGCGACACCAGGCCGCAGCCACCGGTGCGCACCAGCAGCGAGGGCGGCGACACCAGGCCCGGGGACGACGCCGCGAAGACGCCGGACAAGGACAAGGCGGCCCCGAGCCCCACCGGCCGGCCCCGGACCAGCGCGGAGGCGGAGACGCCGGCGGAGCCCGTGCAGCGCCCGAGGCTGCGCCGGACGGCCTCCGACTCCGACCTCGACCGCCTGTCCGCCGAGCACGCCACCGCCACCGCCTCCGCGAAGCCGGAGCCGGAACCGCTGTCGCCGCCGCGCGTCCCGCGGCCGGCCGCCACCGAGACCGACCTGAGCGCGGCGCCGACCGGTACCCACGTCACCACCTCAGCCGGCCCGCTCCTCCCGGGGGCGGACACCACGACGGTGCCCCGCCCGGACTCGCTGTCCGGCCCGGTCACCCCGCTCCCGTCCCCCCGGCAGGACCGCACCACCGACACGCAGGACCAGGACCTGCCCAACGCCCCGGCCGAGAACCCGGTCCAGCCCGCCGACACCCTCCAGCCGGCGCCCGCACCCGTGCCGGCCCCGGCTCCCGCACCCGCCCCGGCGCACCAGCCGGGCGCGGGAAGCACCTCGGACCTGCGCCCCGGCCACACCACCACCCAGGTCCACCCGCCCGCCGGCCCCCGGGCGCAGGGCGAGGCACCGTCCCCGCTGCGCCCGTACGAGGCCCGGCGCGGCACCCTGCCGACCGGGGAACGGGCCACCGAACTGGTCCTGCGGCTGCACCTGGACGACAGCGGCCTGGAGCGGACGCCCCCGTCCGCCCTCACCGCCCTGCGGCGCCGGGCGCTGGAGGGCGTCGACGAGACGTACAACAACGGCCACCGGCTGCCCGACGGCAGTCTGCTGCGGGTCCGGGTCGAGTTCGTCGGCTCGCCGGACGCCGCCCACCACACGGTGAGGCTGCACGACCGCAGCGTCCGCCAGAGCGAGTCCGACTGGGCCGTCAAGGCCGGACGGGACACCCTCGGCCACGAGATCGGCCGGGTGCTCGGCCTGCGCGACGGCTCCCGCGAGGTCTACCGGGACGGCGGTGCCGACCGGCCCGCGCAGGGCCCGACGCCGCGACGGCTGCGCACCGTGGGCCTGGCCCTCGACGACGCCTTCGCCCCCGTCGGCGCTCCGGCCGCCCCGGCCCGGCCGTTGGTCGCCGAGGCGGTCCGCACCAGCTCGCTGTACGGCTCCGGCGGACCGGAGGGCACCGGCGGCCACCTGCTGCGCGACTCCGTGCGGCAGGCCCACGCCGACGGGCGGTTCCAGGAGAACACCAACCGGACGGTGCGGCTGCGGCCCGCGGACGCCGCCGGCGAGCCGGGCCGTACGTTCTTCCCGCCGCACTGGACCGCCGACGAGAGCGTCTACGCCGCCGAGCAGGCGTTCCGCGACCACCGCACCCGCAACCCGGACGCGACCGGCCCCCACTGGGAGGGCGAGTACGCGGGCGTGCGGATCGTGGGCGAACAGAACGACGGCGTCATCACCGGCTTCCGCCCCGACGGCGAGCAGGGCACGCAGCCCCCGCCGCCGTACGCCCCGAAGCGGCCCGACCCGCGCTTCCGGGAGATCACCGAGCGGCCCGTCGAGTTCGGCGACCGCCGGCTGCTGACCGTCGTCCCGCACACGAACCCGGCCGTGGAGCGGCACTACGGCGTGTCGACGGAGACGGTCGGCGCCGTGCACGAGAACGGCACCCGGCGCGGCCGCACCTGGTACCTGGACCCGCGGGTGCCGGTGGACTCCCCGGCGGCCCAGCTCCCCAGCCGCTGGCACCGCGCGGCCGACACCCCGGACCGGCGGTTCTACCCCTCGGGCTGGACGAACGAGCGGGTGGTCGAGGCCCTGGCCGAGCGGCTGGGCACGGGGGAGGACTTCCACCTCGACACACTCGACGACGGGGTGACCGAGCACGTCGTCACCGAGATCGACGGCGTGTGGGTCGAAGCCCTGATCCGGGACGAGGAGATCCTCGACCACCGGCCGACGGACCGCCAGCCGGGGGTGACCGACGCCCGGCCCCACGGCTGGGACGACGCCGCGGAGATCGGCACGTCCGGGCTCTTCGACCGGGAGAAGTCCGACGACCTCCCCGAACTCGGCTTCCGGCGCGTCCTGTTCGACACCGGCCAGGACGGCATCGAGATCGTCGCCAAGCTGCACCTGGCGCCGGGCGAGGGCGTCACGGAGCACGAGCTGCTCCTCGCGCGGCAGCGCCTCCAGGACGACGCCGACGCGCTGGTCGCGAGCCAGGGAGCGCACCCGCCGCTCCGGCTGCGCCTCGACTTCACCGACGACCTGACCAAGGCCCACCCCGTGGTGCTGGTGGCCGGCGCCCGGCCCTTCCTGGACGACCACCTGGCCGTGCTGCTGGAGGCCGACGGCGACCTGCGGGACGTGGCCGAGGGCCTCATGGAGGACGTGCCGGCCCCGATCCCGCGGCCGGTCGCCGGCAGCTTCCTCCCGCCCGCCGACGCGCCAGCCGTGCCGCCGCGCTCCACGGACCGGTCGGCCGACCACCTGGAGCGGTCGCGGGCGGACTTTACCACCGAGGCGTGGGAACGGCCCCCGCGGGAACTCCCGGCCGGCTGGACCGTCGACGACGCCCGGCACGCGGCCCACCTGGCGATGACCGGGATGCCGGACCGGGAGGGCCGTCCGACGATCCGGTTCGCGGGCGCGGACGTCCGGGTGCGGCTGGGCGCCGACGGCCGGATCACCGAGTTCACGGTCGAGCCGCTCGCCGGGAACCGGCCGGACGCGCAGTCCGGGCCGCACCGGGTCCTCGACAGCGCGGAGATCCGGCCGCCGGCCGACGCGTTCGGCCGGACCCTGTCGCTGCGCCGCAAGCAGTCCTTCGAGGCCGTCCGGATCGAGCTGCCCGACGGCGACACCGAGACCGTGCTGCGCCTGCGGGTCCACCTCGACACCACGCGGCTGTCCGGCACGCCGGACCCGCTGCTGGCCCGACGGCTGGACGACCTGCGGCGGAACGCGGTCACCGGCGTCGACGAGCAGTACAACCGCGGCCAGCGCCTGCCCAACGGCGACCTGCTGCGGGTGGAGGTGGACTTCGTGGACACCGCGGAGGAGGCCCACCACACCGTCAACCTGCACCCGCGGTTCGACCGCGCGGACATGAACAACTGGTCCCTGACGGTGACTCCGCACACCATCGCCCACGAGCTCGGGCACCACCTGGGCCTGCCGGACGAGTACCGCGAGGCGTCGAAGCCCGTCCGGGAGGTGAGCTCCGACGGCTCGCTGATGACCGCCGCGGCCACCGGCCGGTACGGCCAGAGCCTGGTGGACATGGACGCCCGGGTCCCGGCGACGGGCTTCCACCCCGCGATCGGGCTGCCCGCGCGCTATCTGCGGCAGCTCGGGTCGGTGGTGGAGGGCGCGTTCGGGCCGGCCGACGGCCCGTCCGCGCCGGGCACCCCGCCGCCCCGGGCGGCGTTCGACCTGGCGGTCCGCAGCGCCGCCCTGTTCGGCGGCCCGGGCGAGTCCGGGGGACACCTCTACCCGCAGCCGGGCTCCGCCCGTCCGCGGCCGGACGTCCTGCCGGGCTCGGAGCACCGCAACGGCACCTTCCGCACCTCGGAGACGGTCCCGCTGCCGCCGCGGCACCTGGAGTCGGCCGGCACCCTGTTCACCGGCCCGGCCGCCACGACGCGGACGGTCACGCGGACGATGTTCCCGCGGCACTGGAGGACCGACGACGCCGTGTACGCGGCCGAGCAGGCGTACCACAGCGCGCGGCGCACCGGCCGGGTGACCGCCGACGACAACGGCGTCCTGCACTGGAGCGGCGAGTACGGCGGCGTGCGCATCGAGGGCGAGATCGTGAACGGCGAGTTCACGTCCTTCCGCCCCGCCCCCGACCAGGACCGGATCCCCGCCACCACCTTCGAGCCGCGCCGCCCCGGCCACCAGTGGTTCGGCGGGCGCGCCGACGAGCAGGCCCGCTTCGGCGACCGCCGGACCCTCACCGGGGCCCACCTCCTGCCGCCCGACGACGTGGCCCGCCGGCACGGCGTCGAGGTGGAGGAACACCCGCTGTACGAGCCGCACGACAACGGCACCTACCGGGCCCGGGTCTGGTACCTGGACCCGGTGGTTGCGCCGACCGCGCCGCTGGCGAGGTCGGACGCGCGCTGGTTCCGCCGCACCGACGACGGCACCCACATGATGTACCCGGACCACTGGGACGTGGCCCGGGTGATGGACGCCGTCCTCGCCGCCCACCGGGACCGCGTCTCCACCGAGCGGCTGCCGGACGGGACCGAGCACTGGGTGGGCACGCACGACGGCGTGGTGATCGAGGGCATCACCCGGGACGGCGTCCACCTGGCCCACCGCCCCTCCCTCGACCAGCCGATCTCCCGGTGGCGGGACGAGGAGGTCGTCCGGCGGTCCGCGCCGACCGACGTCACCCTCGACGACGGGTCCGTGCTGACCGTCCGGCACACCCGCTTCGCCGACGGCCGGCACGGCCTGGAAGTCGTCGCCGGGATCGCCCTGGAGCACCGGATCTGGGACGACGCGGAGGTGCGGCAGATCGCGGAATCCGGCCTCCAGCAGCGCCTGGACCAGGAGATCGGGGACCTGCGCACCGCCGGCGGCGCGCTGGTGCGGGTCGTCCTCGACACCACCGGCACCACCGGGCAGCAGAACCGGATCCGCGTCCAGGACGCCGAGCGGAACCCGGAGGGCCTGCTGCGCCGGCTGCTCGGCGGCGGTGACGACCTCGGGGGCACCCTCACCGCGCTCGGCGACCGGGCCCCGGCGCGGGACTGGACGGACACCGGCCGGCCCACCGCCCCGCCGCTGCGCGAGCCCGGCACCCCGGGCACCGGTGAGCGGCCGGCGACGACCAGCCGCACGGCGGACGACCTCCCCGAACTGGAGCGGGACTTCGCCCTCCCGGCCGACTGGACCCCGCAGGGCTCCGGACTGCCGGCGGGGTGGTCGCGCCAGGACGCCCTGCAGTTCCTGCACGACGCCGACGGGAGCGGCGTGAGGTTCCCCCACCTGGAGCCCGCGGCCGGGACCCTGCCGCCCGGCCACGAGGCGGCCGTCCTGGAGCACCGGGGCATCCGGGTCCGGGTGGACCGGGACGAGGACGGCCGGGTGGTCGCCGTCGACGTGCTGAGCGACCGGAACCACCCGTCGCAGTTCAGCGCGCCCCCGTTCGCGCCCCCCGCCCCGCCGCAGGCCCCGGTCCACCCGGCGGCGGGCGGACAGCACGCCGCCGGGGGCGTGCCGAACCCCAACTCGCCGACCGCACTCCGGCCCGGCGCGGAGACCCGGCGGGTCGACCCGCCGGCCGGGCCCCGGCCGGAGGGCGAGGTGTCGCCGCCGCGCTCGTACCAGGTCCGGCGCGGGCACCTGCTGAACGGTGACCCGGTCACCGAACTGGTCCTGCGGCTGCACCTGGACGACTCGTCGGTGCCGGCGGACGACGCGGGCCGGGTGGCCGCGCTGCGCCGGCGGGTCGACGACGCGGTGGCGCGCGAGTACAACGCCGGCCACCGGCTGCCCGACGGCAACCGCCTGCAGGTGCGGGTCGAGTTCGTCGACTCGCCCGCCGCCGCCGACCACACGGTGACGCTGCACGCCGGCACCGTCCGCCAGGACGGCTCCAACTGGGGCCTGCGGACCGGTCGGGACGTGATCGGCCACGAGATCGGCCGCGCCCTCGGCCTGGAGGACGGCCCCCGCGAGGCCCGTCCCACCCCCGGCACGGACTGGACGCCGCGCCTGCGCGCCGTCGGCGCCGCCGTCGACGGGGCGTTCGCCCCCGACGGCGGGACCACCGCCCCCCACCCCGCCCCGGCCCGGATCACCGACCGGGCCCGCGACCTGTCGCTGTACGGCCTCCTCGGCGAGGGCGGCACCGGCGGCTCGCTGCTGCGGCCCTCCGTCGAGGCGGCGTTCTCCGGCCGGTTCCGCACGAACGCGAACGAGACCGTCCTGCTGCCGGCCCCGATCGGCTCCGGCCAGGAGGACCGGACGTTCTTCCCGCGGCACTGGAGCACCCAGGAGGTCCTGTACGCCGTCGAGCAGGCGCACCTGGACGCCCGGCGTCACGGCGGCGACTCCTCCCCGCACTGGATCGGCGAGTACGCGGGCGTCGTGATCAGCGGCACCCACGAGAACGGCGCCGTCACCGGCTTCCGGCCGCACCCCGCCCAGGGCGACCTGGCACCGCCGCCGTACGCCCCGCGCCGGCCCGCCACGCCGCGCGCCGGCGACCCCGGCGGCCCCGGCGGCCCGGCCCCGATCGGCGACCGGCGCACGCTGCGCCCCGTCCACCACCTGATCGACGGGGCCACCGGCGACGCCCTCGGCGTCCGGACGGAGGTGCTGGGCGAACCCCATCCGAACGGCACCCGGCGCGCCCGCACCTGGTACCTGGACGCGAGGGTCCGGCCGGACTCGCCGCTCGCCGACTTCCCCAGCCGCTGGCACCGCAGCGCGGAGAGCGACGCGTCGCGGCTCTACCCGGCGCACTGGACGCCGGAGCTGACGGCCGCCCTGGTCGAGCCGGCGCTGCTGACCGGCCGGCCGCGCCGCGAGTCGCCGCTGCCGGACGGCCGGACCCGGCACGTCGTCGCCGAGGCGGACGGCGTGTGGGTCGAGGGTCTGGTCCGCGACGGACAGGTCCTGACGCACCGCCCGACCGAACGGCAGCCGGACTTCGTGAACGGCGCCGTCCGGCACTGGGACGACGCCCCCGTCCTGGCGCGCTCCGAGCCGGTCACCCGGCCGGTGGCGCCGGGCGGCCCCGAGGTGACCGGTCGGCGGGTCGTCTTCGCCACCGGGCAGGAGGGCATCGAGCTCACCGTCCGGCTGCACCTGATGCCCGGCCAGGGCATGGGCGACGCGGACCTCGCCGTCCGCCGCGCGGAGCTCCAGGACGCCGCCGACCGGCTGGTCGCGGCCGCGGACCCGCTGACGCCCATCGCGCTGCGGCTGGAGTTCACCGACGACGCGGCCGACGCGTTCGCCGGCATCCAGCTCCGGGCCGACCGGCCCGTCGTCCTGGAGCAGCACCTGCGGCCGCTGCTGGACTCCGCCGGCGGCGCCGGGCTGGAGACCGCGGCGACGCTCCTCGCCCCGCCGCCGGGCGCGGGCCGGCAGGCGCTGGCGCTGCCGTCGCCGGTCCACGGCAGCCTGCGCGTCCCCGGCACCGAGAACCCCGCCGCGCCGCCGCGCTCCGCCGACCTGATGCAGGACCGGCTGGGGGCCGTCCGGGAGTCGCTGGCCGATCACCTCCGGGAGCGTCCGATCGACGGCGTCCCGCCGGCCTGGACGGCCGAGGAGGCCCGGTACGCGGCCCACGTGGTCGCGGCCCGGGGCGTGCCCGACGCCCACGGTGTCGTGGACGGCGTGTTCGCCGGCCACCGGGTACGGCTCCTGATGGACGGGAACCGCGTCACCGACGTCCGGTTCGCGCCGATCGACCGGGGTGACCGGCCGGTGCCGCAGGCCGGACCGCACCGGGTCCTCGCCACCGCGGAGATCCGGCCGCCGGCGGACGCGTTCGGCCAACGGCTGGCGGCCCGCCGCATCCAGTCCTTCGAGGCCACCCGGATCGCGCTGCCCGACGGGGACACCGAGACCGTGCTGCGGGTGCGGCTGCACCTCGACACCACGTCCCTGTCCTCGATGGCGCCCGACGAGCGGGAGCGGGGACTGCGGGCCGTGCGGGCCCGCGCCGCGCGCGGCGTCGACGAGGAGTTCAACCGGGGCCAGCGGCTGCCCGGCGGCGACCTGCTGCGGGTGGAGGTGGACTTCGTGGACACCGCGGAGGAGGCCCACCACACCGTCGTCCTGGACGCCGACGTGGAGCGGGAGCACAGCCACCACTGGGGCCTGGGAACCTCCCGGCTGACCATGGCCCACGAGGTGGGACACCTGCTGGGCCTGCCCGACGAGTACCGGGAGGCCGGGAACGGCCCGGCCCGGGCCGTCCACCCGGACGGCGCCACGATGACCTCCTACGGCGTCCACGCGCTCGGCGACTTCATGACGGACCGCCACGGCATGCTCCCGCCCGAGCGCCTCCACCCCGCGCAGGGCCTCGCGGCCCGCTACCTGCGCCACCTCGGGTCCGTCGTGGACGGCGCGTTCGGCACGACCGGCGGCCCGGCCGGGCCGGGCGCCCTGCCCCGGCGCGCGAACTTCGGCGAGGACACCCTGCGCACGGTGCTGCACGGGCCGGCCGACGGCTCCGGGGGACACCTGTACCCGGAGGCCGGTTCGGCCCGGCCGCGGCCGGAGGTCGTCCCGGGCTCCGAGAACCGCAACGGCACCTTCCGGGTCGCCCGCACCGAGGCCCTGCCGCCGCAGCACCTGGAGTCGGCCGGCACCCTGTTCACCGGCCCGGCCGCCACGACCCGGACGGTGACCCGGACGATGTTCCCGCGGCACTGGACGTCCGACGACGCCGTGTACGCGGCCGAGCAGGCGTACCTCGACGCGCGGCGCACCGGCCGGATCACCGAGCGCGCCGGCGTGCACCACTGGACCGGCGAGTACGGCGGGGTGCGCATCCAGGGCGAGGTGGTGAACGGGGAGTTCACCGCCTTCCGCCCGAGCGCCAACCAGAACCGGGTGCCCGCCCCGGCCTTCGAGCCGCCGGTCGTCCCCCGGCGGTTCGGCGTGCGCGCCGAGACGATCGCCCTCTACGGCGACCGCCAGACGCTCAGCGGCGGCCACCACCGGCCGGACGGCGACACCACGCTGCACCACGGCATCTCGGTGGAGCCGCTGTACGAGCCGCACGACAACGGCACCTACCGGGCGCGCGCCTGGTACCTCGACCCGGTGGTCGCCCCGACCGCGGACATGCGCTCCCTGCCCTCGCGCTGGTTCCGCCGCGCCGACGGCGACGCCCACATGATGTACCCGGACGCCTGGACGCCGAACGAGATCCTCCAGGCCGTCGAGGGTGCCTACCGGAACCGGCCGCACCCGCGGCAGTCGGAACGGCTGACCGAGCACTGGGTGGGCGAGCACCGCGGGGTGCGGATCGAGGGCATCACCCGCGACGGGGTCCACCTCGTCCACCGGCCCTCCTTCGAGCAGCCGATCTCGCGGTGGCGGGCGGAGGAGATCGTCCAGCAGTCCGCGCCGCGCGCGGTGAGCTTCGGCAACGGGTTCGAACTCGCCGTCCGGCACGTCCGGTTCGCCGACGGCCAGTCCGGCCTGGGGATCGTCGCCCCGGTCGAGGTGCGGTTCGCGCCCGGCCTGACGCCCGACGAGCGGGCCGCCCACCGGGCCGCCCTCCAGCGGCAGGTGGACCAGGAGTTCGGGAACGTCCGCACCTCGGACGGCGCGCTGGTCCGGGTGGTCGTGCGACTCGTCGAGAGCACCCACCCGGACGCCCACCCGGTGGACCGCACGACCCCGCCCGACGCGCAGAACCTGCTGCCCCAGCTCGTCGGCGACCGGGCCCTGGCGGCCCGGGTCGTCGAGTACGCGCGCCGGTCCGCGCCGGCCGCGAACTGGACCGACAGCGGCCGGCCCACCGCGCCGGAGCTGCGCGAACCCGGCACCCCCGGCACCGACGAGCGGCCCGCGACGATCAGCCGCACGCAGACCCGGCACCCGGACGTGGCGGACGCCTTCGCCCTCGGCGCCGGCTGGACCCCCCGCGACTCCGGCCTCCCGGCGCCGTGGACCCGGGAGGACGCCTTCCACCTCTTCCGCAACGCCTTCAGGTTCGGCACCCCCTTCACCCCCGACGGCCCGCCGCCGCAGCCGATGCGCGGCGGACTCACCGTGCACCCGGTGGAGTACGGCGGCATCCGGCTGCTGCTGGAACTGGACGTCAACGGCAGGGCCGTCCGGGCCGAGGTCGTCGGCGGCGTGGGCGAGGGCTGGTTCCGCCGGCCCGTGCCCGCCCCGGGCGGCCCGGCGGACGCGCCCCACGACTTCGCGCCGGACGAGCACGGCGACCTGATGGCCCCCGGCGACGGCGACGCGGGGCGGCGGACGCTCCCGCGGCCGGACCCGGACGCCGTCACGACGGCCCCCGCGCAGGACGGCGCGGCGGCGCACACCCCGCTCGCCCGCAACAACCCCTGGCACCGCACCGAGCCCGACGGCACGCTCAAGGGCGATCCGCTGCGCCCGCCGGCCCCCGGCGACGGCGAGTGGCAGGAGGTCATGCACAACGGCGTGGTCCGCGTGGTCCGCGCCGAACTCGACGGCACGGTCGAGGCGGGATCGCCCCTCGCGCTCTTCCCCTCCCGCTGGTCCCGCTCGGTGCTCGACCTGGGCAGCGTCCACTACCCGACCGGCTGGACCGCGGAGAAGCTCGCCGCCCACGTCGGGAAGGCGCTCGAACGACCGGTCGCCACGCGCACGGAGAACGGCGTCCTCTACAAGCTCGGGTTCGCCGACGGCGTGTGGACCGAGGGCATGTACGTGCCGGGCCACGGGACGGGCCCGTCGTCGCAGGACCACTTCCTGGGCCACCGCCCCTCCCCGTTCCAGACGGAGCCGGACCCGCGGTACCGGGCGCGGCCGACGGACGACGCGGCCTCGGCGGCCGCGGCCGCCGAGGCGAGCCGGGGCGCCCTGGTGGACGCGCCCGGCCACGGGCCGGTCAAGGTCCAGCGCGAGCTGAGGCTCGACGGCTCGGAGGTCGTCCGGATCACCGCCCGGATCAAGCTGGTGGACGGCGAGAACGTCACGATGTCCGACCGGATCAGGGCGCAGCGCGGGCTGGACCAGGCCGCCGCCGAGTTCCTGGCCGGCCACCGGGAGGGCCGTACCCGGGTCGAACTCCGGCTGACCTTCACGACGCACGACGACGCCACCGCGGTGCGTGTCGAGGCCGGCGGAGCGCCCACCCTGCGGCAGGTGCTGCCGCGCCTGCACGAGGCGGTGGACACGGACGGTCCGGCCGCCGTGCTGGCCGCGCTCAAGGAGCAGGCGCCGCCGCCGCCGTACACCGTCGCGGGCGAGACGATGCTGATCGGGCGGCGGGGCGGCTTCGCGCCGGCCGCCTGGGACAACCCGACCGAGGGCCGCCACCTGCCCGGGGAGTGGACCGCCGACGAGGCCCGCTACGCGGCTTCCGTGGTCTCCGCCGGGCCGCACCGCGTCCCGGCGGGCCCGGTGCCCCCGGGCGGCACGGCCGCGCCGGTGCTGGTGCACGGGGAGGTCGCCGGGGTGAAGCTCACCGTGCGGCTGGAGAACGGGCTGATCACCGACTTCTGGGGCCAGCCGGACCAGCGCCGGCCGGACCAGTCGGCCGCGTTCCGGCCCGAGCGGCGGCGGGTGATCGCGACCCGCGAGGTGGTCCCGCCGACGGACCCCTTCCAGCTGACCCGGGAGAGCCGGGGCAGGCAGCGGTTCACCGTCACCCGGAGCGTGCTCCCCGACGGTGACACCGAGTCCCTGCTCACCGTCAAGGTGCGGCTGGTCGGCAAGAACCTGGACATGACCGACCCGGTCGTCAGGACCAAGCTCAAGGACCTGATCCGGCGGGCCCGGACCGGGATGGCGGAGGCGTACGACCTCGGCCAGCGACTGCCCAACGGCGACCGGCTCCGGGTGGAGGTCCAGTTCGTCTCCAAGCGTGCCGACGCGCACCACGTGGTCAACGTCCACGCCGTCCAGGAGCGGGCGAACCGGGTGAACTGGGGCCTGGACATCCCGGGCAGGACCATCGCCCACGAGCTCGGACACTCGCTCGGCCTGCCGGACGAGTACCGCGAGCGCTCCAAGCGCCCGAGCCGCCCGACCGCGACGGACGGCGGGATCATGGGCGCCACCGCCGCCGACCGGTTCGGCCGGGTCCCGCTCGACATGGACAACCACTCCGGGGGGACGCCCAGTCCCCGGCCGGTGCTGCGCGCACGGAACCTGCGGCAGCTGGGCGAGGAGATCGACAGGGCGTTCGGGGAGGACCGGGGGCCCGCCGGGGACGGCGTCCACCCGACGCGCCCCCGGGTGACCGGCCTGGCCCTGCACACCTCGCTGTACGGGACCCTGACCCGGGACAGCCTGCGGGTCCCGGGCGCCGGGCGCGACGGCGGCGGCCACCTGTTCCCGCCGCCCGGCTCCGACCGGCCCCGGCCCGAGCGGATCCCCGGCTCGGAGAACCGCAACGGCACCTTCCGGGTGTACGACCGCCCCGCCGACGACGGGCGGACCGGCCGGAGCGAGCTGGCCGGCGACCTGGCGCTCCCGCCGCGGGCGCCGGACCGCGGGCGCACGATGTTCCCGGCGCACTGGACCTCCGCCGACGCGGGCTACGCGGCCGAGCAGGCGTACCAGCACGCGCTGCGCCGGGGCCCGGACGCGTTCACCGAACTCGGCCCGGTCTCCTGGGCGTGGACGGGCGAGTACGGCGGCGTGCGGATCGAGGGCCGGACCACGGTCCGGGTCGAGAACGGCGCCAGGGTGGCGGAGATCGTCTCCTTCCGCCCGTCCGACGACCAGGGCGGACTCGGCCCGGCCGTGCACATGCCGTGGCGCCCGGCCACGGACGTCTTCGGCCAGCGGGTCTCGGACCTGGTCCGCTACGGCGACCGGCAGACCCTCAGCGGCGTCCACCACCGGCCGCCGGACCGGCTGTCGACCCCGGGCGGGGTGGTGCTGGCCGGTGAGCGGATGGGCATCAGGATCGAGAACCCCTCGCGGCCCAACCCCAACGGGACCTACCGGGCCGTCGTCCGCTACCTCGACCCCACGGTCTCCCCGGAAGCCCCGCTGGCGCAGTTCCCCACCCGCTGGCACCGGCGCACCGACCGGTCGTACAACATGTTCTACCCGGACGCGTGGACGCACAGCCAGGTCGTGACCGCCGTCGACACGGCCTACCGGACCCGCAATCCCGCCAACGACCGGATCGTCGACGGCGCCGTCCACTGGACCGGCGTCGCCGACGGCGTCCGGATCGAGGGCATCACCCGGGACGGCCGCCACCTGATCCACCGTCCGGCGGAGAACCAGTCCGCGGTCGGGTCGCACCGGGTCGCGGCCCTGGTCGCCCCGCTCGCCGAGCCCACCCCGCCCGGTACCGGCCGCCGCCCCCTCGTGGTCTCGGACCTGGCCCCGAGCCGGCTGCCGCGCAGCGGTTTCGCCCGGGACCTCGCCGGGACGGCCGGCCGCGGACTGCCGCGGGAGTGGACGGAGGTCGAGCGGCGCTACGCGGCGTACCACGGGAAGCCGGTCGGGGCCGAGACGCGGACGCCCGACGGCGGCTACCGCGTCCGGGTGCGGTTCGCCGAGGTCGAGATCACGGTGGTGCGGAACGCGGAGCGCCGGATCGTCGACTTCGCGGTCGCGGACGGGCACACCCCGCCGCCGCAGCGCCACGTCGCGGTGCCCGACCCGCTCCGGCGACAGCCGGCCGGTCCCGGGGCGGAGGGGACGGAGCACGCCGCCCCCCGGCGCCCCGCTCCGCAGGACGAGGACGGCGACGTCCCGCGCACCGACGACGAGGACGACGAGCCGTCCGACGGGGAGATGTCCGACGGGGAGCTGTCCGACGGGGAGCTGTCCGACGACATGGACTGGCAGTCCGACTCCGGCGAGCACCCCGGGAACGGGGACGCGCCGGGTGGGCCGCTCATGGACCTCGACGACCCCTTGCCGCCGGCCAGGGTCCGGCCGGCCTTCGAGGCGCCGGCCCCGGACCTCCGCTTCGCCATGCTCTTCGACCCGGCCGAGGTCCGCCCGCCCGCGAACCAGGCCGAGCACAGCAGCACCTCCACCCGCCACCGCGGCTTCCAGGCCGCCCGCGGCGTGCTGCTGGACGGCCGGCCGGCCGTCCAGGTCGTGGTGCGCATCCACCTCGACACCACCGGCATGCCGCCCGGGAACCACGGCACGGAGCTGCGGGACCTGCGCGACCGCGCCCGCCAGGGCATCGACGAGTACTACAACACCGGGCACCGGCTGCCCGACGGCGACGTCCTGGTGGTCCGGGCCGAGTTCGTCGACGACCCGGCCCGGTCGCACCACCGGATCCAGGTCCTGCCCGGGACCGGGAACGAGCACTCCGGCCTCTGGCACCTGGAGAGCGACCGGCACGTGCTCGCCCACGAGTTCGGCCACCTGCTCGGCCTGCCCGACGAGTACCGCTCGCGGCGGCTCCTGCAGGCGGACGCCGGCGGCACCGTCAGCACGGCGGGGTACCGCGCCCGGCCGGCCCACTCCGACGCCTCGCTGATGGCCGGCACCGAGGGGTTCCAGGGTCAGCCCCGGATCGACGGGGACGCCGGAACCTACGTGAGCGACACCTCGCTGCGGTTCGCGCTCGCGCCGCGCAACCTGCGCGAGCTGGGCCGGGCGATCGAGGCGGCCCTCGGCTCGGACCACCTCCTGCCGGGCCTCCACGACCTCCCGCGCCGGGCTTCCTTCGGCCTGGACGCGCGGCGGTCCTCGCTGGAGGGTGACACCCGGACGCCGGGCGGCCACCTGCTGGTGCCGGCCGGCTCCGACCG